>NZ_JBHTLS010000103.1:0-22757 GCF_042678845.1 Sphingobium olei
CAAAACCAACATCCCGATCTCGCCGCCTGAACATCCAGACGGCTGTTTAAGCTATCGAAATGAGGGGTCCCTTTTAGACGCCGATCACCCCGCTAACGGGGTCCTTTTTGCACGCCGATTCACATCGCCCACCGAAAGGAGACGGAAACCCAGCTCTGCGCCCCACGGAATGATGATGCCCGTGGCATTGGCGTCCTCCGGCACGGTGATCTCACCTCCAGCATTCACAAATGAGCGTTCCAACCAGTCCCCGTCCAGTCAAGAGCGTAAAAAAGAAAACGGAACCGTTAGGTTTACATATCCATGTGCCGCACTTAGTGGTTGGTCAAGGCTATGGAGACTCGCTCGAACCGCCTGCTGGTGTTCTCGGTGATCGGTGCCATTGCCGTCGCTCTGTTCGCGTTTGCGTTCTGGCTTCTCGCGGCCAGGAATCCTGATGGTCGAGAGTATCTGATCCGCTTCAAGAACAGCGTGACAGGCGTCAAAAACGGGTCGCCCGTCACCTATGCTGGCGTTTCCGCGGGCCTGGTAACAGCCGTACGATTCGACGGCCAAGACCCTTCGACCGTGCTTGTTACCGTCCGTCTCAACCCTGAGATACCGATCGTAGAAGGCGTCAAGGCGCAGATTTCAAGGTCCTTCATTGGCGGGGACGCAACCATCATCCTGGACGGCGGACAGAGGGGGGCGTCGCCAATCGCGGCAACCAATAGTGAGCCCCTTCCGGTCATTCCTGAAAAGAAGGGCGGGCTTCTTGGTTCAGGCGGTGACCCGGTCGCGCTGATCGAAAAGATCAGCCGCTCGGTCGATAACATTTCGGCCGATCTTGATGAGAAGGGGCAGCAGCGGACCCGCGAGCGACTGGCCGAACTGAGCGCCAAGACGGCGGTTTGGCCTACCAAGGCGGCTCGACTGGCTGACGGGATAGCCGGCGCGGGAGACGGAATGCTCGGGGTAGGCAACTCGATCGCGGGTGTCGGCGAGCGCGCCGCCCGCATCCGCGCCAAGCTGGAAGCGCGTCGCGATGCCAGCCTTGGAATCGATGACAAGCTGCGCAGCGCTCGGCGCGCGGCGGAAGATTTTCGTGGCGACGTGGAGTCTCTGCGCCCGGCCGTTCGCGCCCTCGAAGGCCGAAGTCGTGTGGTTACAGAGTCCGTTCGCTCGGCGCGATCCACTACACAGCGCCTCGGCGACCAGGTCGAACGCGTTGATCGCGAAGGACTCCAGCTGTTCGGGGCGCCAAAGTTGCCCGATTATAATTCAGCACAACAGTCGCCACCACCATCGCGCTAGCGCCAGCGTTTCGTGGTACGAGGGACGCTCATCCTCGGGACCGCCCCCGATTGTATTCAGGTCCCTCCCAAAATTGAATAAGGCGGTGGCCGTGAGCGCATGAGCAGGACATGGTGGTGCATCTTGGCAACCGGTCGCAGATTTCAGCTTCAGCGACTATCAGGCATCGCGGAGGCGAGATTGAAATGAAGGGGCGAGGAAGCGGCAAGCGGGGCGGTAGGACTGGCAGGCCAACGACAGAGGCAGCGATCCGACTGACCTCCCATATCCTGCAAAGCGCTCGTGAAATGTTCTTCGAACATGGCTTTGACGGCGCGAGCGCTGACATGATCGCCGAGCGTGCAAAGATCTCGAAGCGGACCCTTTACGCCAGGTTCGGCAGCAAAGCGCGTATGTTCGAAGCTGTGATCCTCGACGAGATTGACACGCAACTTCGGGCACTGGAGCCGGCCGTCGATGCGGATCTTGCTGTCGTGGACAGGCTGCAGTCGATCGCCGATGTGCTTCTCGAGTGGCTGCTTACGCCACGCATCGCTTCAATGGAGCGTGTCGTGATCGCGCAGGCCGTGCGCTTTCCTGCGCTTGCCGCCAACATTCACGAGTTCGGCTTTCAGCGCGCCGCTCAGTGGGTGGCGAGCATTCTCGGGGCTGCTGCCGCCAAGGGTGAACTCGATCTACCGGATCCCGTTTTCGCCGCTGAACAGTTCGTGACCCTCGTGGTCGTCGCACCGATGCGCCGCGCGGCGCTCGGCCTCGCCCCTCCAGCCTATGACGAAAATGCCCGCGCCCGAGTGAGACGGGGCATCGAGCTTTTTATTATTGGCTGTCTACCTCCCGCACTCGGAACCGAGAGTATGCAATGACCGAGGTCGCAGATGACATTCCGTTGAGTGAGCGGGAAAGATTTGGAGAGCTCGCGCGAATCTTCGCACGTCACGGACTCGGTGGCCTCGCCTCACGCGTCGGCTTGGCGAGCGGTCCGCCGACATGGCCGGTCGAGCCCGACGCACCCACAAGAGTAGTCGCACTTCTTCGCGATCTAGGTCCGGTCGCAATAAAGCTGGGCCAGCTTCTCGCCACACGTGGCGATCTTCTGGGGCCGGACTGGGTGAGTGCGCTATCGACATTACAGGATCAAGTTCCTGCGGTACCATTCCACGAGATCGAACCCGAACTCGTCTCGTCTCTCGGGGCGCCCGTTGCTGATGTTTTCGCGCGTTTCGATCCGAAACCAATCGCCGCGGCGTCGATTGCCCAGGTGCACGGTGCAGCCCTTTTCGATGGGACCGAAGTTGTCGTCAAGGTGCGCCGCCCGGGAATAGCGACCCGCGTCGACGCCGACCTGAGATTGCTACGACGACTTGCGCGTCTGGCCGAACGGCGCTCGCCGGAACTGCGGCGGCTTAAGATTGACGAACTGCTGCGCTTCTTCGCCGAGAGCCTGTCTCAAGAAATGGATCTGAGCGCCGAAGCGGCAGCATGTGAGGGGATTGGGTCATTTCTTGACACGCTAGGCGTGAGGACACCGAAGTTCTTTTGGGACTATGTCGGCCGCCGCGTCAACGTCCAGGAGCGGCTTGAAGGAGTCTCGGTGCGCGGCGTCCTTATTGCAGTAAACGAGGTAACAGACGCGGCCGCAATTGCAGGCACCTACGCGGACGCCATATTGCGCATGATCATCTTTCACGGCCGATTTCACGCAGATCCTCATCCCGGGAACGTATTCGTTCTTCCAAGCCGAAAGATCGCCTTCATCGACTTCGGCGCCACCGGAACGCTGACTCCAAACCGTCGCTCGGAGCTGGTCACCCTGGTCCTAGCCATCGCGGGAGAAAATCCGCGCGCGGTCGCGGATGTGCTGATAAACTGGTCAGGCGACCGGACCGTTGAGGTGGATGGGTTGCAACGGGACCTTGAGTCTTTGATCGGTCAGTTTCGTGGCGCTGTCCTGAAACAGGTTGATCTGTCCGAGATATTCTCGCGCGTGTTCACGTTACTGCGCCAATACCGTCTGGCATTGCCGCCCGACCTAGCCTTGCTCCTGCGCACATTACTGACCGCCGAGGGATTGGTACGGACTCTTGACCCAGAGTTCGATATCGCGGCTAGGGCGATGCCGATCGCCCGCGAGCTTGCGCGCGAGCGAATTAGTCCTGCCGAGCTGAAAAAAGGTGGGCGCCGCCTGGCCGCAGGAATTGGCCGCTTGGCCGCAGCCTCTCCCGACTTAATAGGACTGGTGGAGAAAGTAGCAAAGTCAGGTACTATCCCGGTTCAGGTGTCATCACCATCACCGAACAAGGAGAGGCCGTCGTCCCAAAGAGATATACTCGCTGCCAGTCTGATCGTAGGGGGAGCGGTTCTCTTCAGTCAGCAAATATACATATCACTAATTTCATGGGGAATTGCAGTAGTCATGTTGGCATGGACTAGGACCCGATAGTTTTTATGACTTAGTTAAATTTGCTAACTCATAAAATAGGCAAGTCTTTACCAAATTATGATATTCCGAGATTTGTCCAAGATGCTGGGCCAGGCCGCCGGGAGCTAGTCGACCCGGCCCAGCTAGGTTCACCTTCCCGCAAGCCCGGAGGGCGTGAGCGACTTGCCGGTGGTGAGTTCGTTTTCCAGCACAGGAACGGCCGTGCCGGCGATCTGTTGCAGCGCTGGATCGGTGCCGTCTTGGGCATATCCCTTGTGAATTGCCCACGCTGCTTGTTGCACCTGCGCCGACTGGGTGAGATAAAGGTTGTCGAAAGCGCTCTTCGGTGCCTTTTGCAACAACTTGAGAAGAGCAGCGCGGTCAGCCGACAAGGTTGACGACGGCGCCTTTATCGTGCGCTGATCGTTCTTAAGCGCTGCCATCAGTGCTTTTTGGCTGCTCTGTGCCTCGGCAAGGACGCGCTTGGCGTAGGATTTGACGTCGTCCCGCTGCGCGCGCGTTGCGGCAAGCTGGGCAGCCTTTATCTTATAGAGGTTCGCGTCCGACGCGGCGAGAACGTAGTTTGGGCCGCTTTGGCTGGCAATCGGCTCTACCCCGACATCCGCGCTGGTCATCGTTCCTGACGTGGATGGGGTAACTGCTTGGGCAAAAGCCGGAACCGACACCAAAGAAAGCAGCGCGGCGGAGATCACGATCTTCATCAGTTTCCTTTCTGGCGGTTTATGTCGGTAACGTGAATCAGGGCGGCAAACGAAAAGGAAACCGGTTGGTTCCATTGTAGATCGGCTTGGCGATAGGATGCGATCTACGCCATACAGGCAGAACCTTCGAGCCATTGGATGGCTTCCGTTACCGAACTCAACAAGCGGTCTTGCTTCAACCACTCACCCGTCCTCCCAACGCCGTCAGCGGCTCCGGTCCTTATCGCGCGGCGCCGGTGCTTGCGCCGGGGACGCGCGGCCGATTTCGCCGTCCAGCGATCCACCAGCCTTGATCCGATCTGCGACGAACTGGCGCGTCGACTCCCCGGTGGTCCCGACCATGCGCGCGCTCTCGCCCCGATCGCGCGCGGTCTTCATGGCCGCGTCGACGATCGCCTGGGCGGGCGCGAGGCGTGGATCGGCTTGGTTCTTTTCCGGCGTGTTCTTCAGGAACAGCTCGGCAAGCCGCTCCTGCCCTGGCGAGTGTCCGGGGGGCAGGATCGGCCGCTCCAGCGACCGCACGGCGCGCTGGATCTGCGCCGGCTGCTGGTTGTTGATCTGGACGCCGAGCGCCGCCCCGATCTCCCGCACCCGCTCCAACGGCGTCTGCTGGGGCGTCACGACGGCATCGACCTGACGGACGCCGAGATAGGTGAGAAGGTGCGATTGATAGATCGGCCCCTTGGCGTGGCGGACATAGGCGAGTTCGGTTCGCGCGTTGGCGATGGCGGGGGAGGGGGCACCCTCCTTAATCAGCCCGCGCAGCCGGTCGGCCGCCTGTTGACGGGCGGCCGGCAGATAGCGTTCCAGCTCCTCGCGCGCCTTGTTCAGCGTCACCCGGTAGCGTTGCCCCTCGGGCGGGGCACGCTTGGGGAGCATGGCGATCCCTGCGGGGCCGATGCGCGCTTCGGGCGCGAGGTCGCGCTTGACCGCCGCTGCGGAGAGAACCGCGGCCATGCCGCGATGATCTCCGGTGAGAAAGCCGTGGCGGGACGCCTCCATCCAACGATCCTTGTCGATCGCGGCAATGCGGATCGGGTGGCCGGCTTCGCGGGCGAGCTGGGCGGCATGGTGGCGCATGGTGCGCCCGTTCCCTTCGCGGAAGGGATGAATGGCGTTGATCTCGTTGATGTGGTTGCCGAGCCGATCGAAAAACTCGTCGCGAGGAAGCCCCCGCAAGCCGCTCTGCGCTCCTACCTCGGCGAACCGATTGTCGAGTTCGCGCGCAAGGTAGGGGACGGCGGCGAAGCTCGATCCGCCCTTGGCGATGTTAACGGAGCGATCCTGGCCCGCCCAATCGTAGAGGTCTTGGAACAGGTGCCTATGGAGGGCCCGATAGCCATCGGCCGTCGCTGGAAAGGTCAGGCGCGCGGCCTCCGCGCCGCGCGCCTGGGTCAGTCTCCGTTCGGCCTCTATAAGCGTCTTGTCGTCGGTGATTCCGAGCCGATTCCGAAGCGTCTCGGTGCCAGGATACGTGTAGGGATCGCTCGCCAAGGTCAGGCGGCGATCTGGTGTGTTCCGGGCTGATAGAGGCTGAGGATAATCGAGGGCATGACGGCAGGCGGCACGCCCTCGTCGAGCATCATCGCGAACATCGCATCTTCATCGATGGTCGGCGTCATGTCCTCAATCGCGAGGTTGGCGCGCGCTTCCGCTACGTCCTCCCGCCAAAGTGCGATCTGCTCGGGGGTGCCGCGCTGGAAATCCATCTGGCGGATGCGCTCGCGCAACGTCTCAAGATCGATCTGGGCCATCGCGTCATCCTTTCTGCTCTTAACCCTACGCCTTCCAAGGCGACTCCTCAACAAATCATGTGTGAGCGAGGCGGATGCGCGCCGTGATCCGCGCTTGGTTGAGCGCGGATCGCCGGATCGGGGCCGTTAATACTCGCTCGCCAGCATGACCGTCAGAACGCGCGTGGTCTGCTGCGCATCCCACGGCGCTTCGCTACCATAGGCCAGCGTGTTGTCGTAGTAATCCACCTTCCAGAAAACCGTCTCGGAAATGGCCGTGCCATCGCTCGGCCGCTCTTGCGACCATTCACCGCTCGCTAGGCGATAGACCGCGCCGAAATCATGCTCACCATAGGGGTCGTTGTCGCCGTCGAACTTGGTGAAACCGACGATCGCCGATACGGCCTTGAAGCGATCCACATTGGGGAGGGCAAGAAAGCCCTGCGTGACGTTGGCGCACGACGTGACGCCGGGGCTCTGACGCGCTGCGTCATTCAGGCGGCGGATGGTGTCGAGTTGTTCGGGGCTATACATCGCTGATCCTCCTTCTGGCATGGGCCGCAAGGCCGCTGGGCCTCACGGCCCTGCCTGTCCGGCGAGGACGGGATGGGGAGGGGGAGCGAGAATCTACCGCTGGCGCGGGCGAGCCGCTCTAGCGCGGCCGGCGCGACGCGACGGGCGCCGCGCTTGGCGGATTACACGGGCGGTCGATTGTCGTTCGGGAACGAAAGGGCGGCGCCCTTGGTGTTCCCCTGGCGCCGATCGCGCGCAGCGCGAGCGGTGAACGATACGCGGTGCAGATCTCCGCACGGCATTGTCGCGCGCAGCGGCGCGCCGTTCACGGGCGAGCAGCAGGCGGCGATCGACCATTATCGCGCGATGCTGATCCTCAATCCCAATGACAATCAGGGCATCCGCTACCTGCTGGCAAGCGCCTTGCTCCAGCGCGACGATCTCGCTGGGCTGAAGGTGCTACTGCGCCAGTATGAAGGAGATGGAAGTGCCGCCTGGGCCTACACGCTGGCGCTGATAGCCTATCGCGAACAGGACCCGCGCGGTCCGGCGATTGTCCGGGAAGCCTGGGAGAGCAACTCGCATGTGCCTGCCATGTTGGCCGGCCTCAAACGCCTCGTTCCTTCTCGCGACGGCTACATCAGTATGGGCGGAGAGGATGAGGCGACCGCTTATGTCGAGGAAAACGGCGCCGCCTGGCGGGCCATCCCGGGCGCCATCGACTGGCTGGCCGAAAGAAGCACGGGGCTGAAGCCGCGACATCGCGGATGCCAGTCATGAGGAACGAACGCGCGCAAACGGTCGTTTGCGCAGCATCCAGACCGGTCCAGCAAAAACAACGCGCTATTCGTCGCACAAAGCTGTTGCCAAACGACATGCAAAAGCAACAGATAAATGCAGCATCACCCAAGCTGCTCGGCTATGCTCGCGTGTCCAAGGCCGAAGACCAGGATACCGCCCCGCAGATCGAAGCACTCGAAGCCGCGGGCTGCACCCGGGTCTACGAAGAACATGCCTCGGGCGGCCGCTGGGATCGACCGGAACTCCACCGACTGCTCGACCGTCTCGAGCCCGGTGATGTTCTCGCAGCCTGGAAACTTGACCGGCTGTCGCGGTCGCTGAAAGATCTGCTGCTTATCCTCGACCGCGTCGAAAAGGCCGGCGCCGGATTCCGCTCGCTGACCGAAAATATCGACAGCACAACGGCATCCGGTCGCATGATGATGCAAATGCTGGGCTCGTTCGCCGAGTTCGAGCGCGCCATGGTGCGCGAACGAACGCAGGCTGGCCTGCGCTCGGCGCGTGCCCAGGGGCGCAGTGGCGGCCGACAACCCAAGCTCTCGCCCCACCAACAGACCGAGGTCATCACCATGCTCACCGCTGGCAGATCGACAGCCGATATCGCCCGCCTCTCCCGCGTCCATCGCGCCACCATCAGTCGCATCGTCAACAACTTCGCCGTCAAAGACGCCGCGCGAACTCCATAACGTTCCGCGTCCGTTCTTCGCCTTGGCCGTTTTTCAACCTATGAGGTCACTGCGCCTTGTTGCGCCTTTTCCCGGTGCGCCGCAGTCCAGGTGTACCAGGCTCCGAGTACGATCACAGCATGAGCCGCCAGCGTTGTGAAGACGACCCATTCCGCCTCGCCGCTGCACAACAGGCTGTAGATGTCCCATGCCGCGCCGACCGCTTCGGTTAGCACGATCACCGGGACCAGCGCGATGTATTTCCACGGCTGCCGCGCGCCCCACAGGGCGACAACACCGATCGCGGCCAGCTGTATCCCGACGATCAGCCAGGCATCGAGCAGCAGATCGAACACCGGCTTGCCCTGGCCCAGATCAATTCCCGGATAGATCAGGGGCAGGGCCCCCGCATAGACCGGCGGCCAGAGCAGGATCAGATTACACAGGTACCAGATTCCGCTGGCGATGAAGAAGATGCGCAGGCCTTGCATGGTTCGATCTCCAAAGGCTGCGCCGGTCAGTCGGCGACCGCGAAAATGTCGGACGTTGCGCCGGCGATCCGTGCAGCCTTGAACGGCGCATAGTCGGGGCAGGCCATGAACGCTTGGACATCCGCCATCGCGGGGAAGCGGATGATCACCGTGTAGTGCGGCGCCGCGCCTTCGCCTTCGAAGCGTTCGAACTGGTTGGAACGGCAGATCAGTTCGCCGCCGAACCGCGCAACCATGGGCGGAACATTGGCTTGGTAGTCCGCAACCCAGCCATCGTCGTGCGAGGTGACGGAAGCGATGAAATAGGCGGCCATGGTTGTTCCCTCCGTGTCGTTACCGGTCTGGTCGGCGGCTCCCGGTTCGCCGCGTCAAAAAAATCGATTGCCGGGGCGCGGCAAACCGAAATGATCGCGCAGGGTCGTGCCTTGGTAGTCCTTGCGGAAAATGCCCCGGCGCTGCAATTCGGGCACGACCCGATCGACGAAATCGTCGAGCCCCTCCGGCAGATAGGGGAACATCACGACGAACCCGTCCGAACCGCGCTCCTCCAGCCATTGCTCCATCTCGTCGGCGATCGAAGCCGGAGTGCCGACGAAGGCGAGCCCGGCATAGCTGCCGGCTTTCGCGGCGAGCTGGCGGATGGTGAGGTTGTTCTGCCGGGCTTGCGTGACCAGCATTTCACGAGAGGTCTTGCTGGCGTTGGTATCGGGTATTTCGGGGAGGGGGCCATCGGGGTCGAACCCCGAAACATCGTGATCGAGCATGCCGCACAGCGAGTGAATCCCGCTTTCATAGTGAACCAGGCTGTCCAGGTGAGCGCGCTTGGCCTTGGCCTGCTCGACCGTGTCGCCGACAACGACGAGCGCGGCGGGCAGGATCTTGAGATGATCGGGATTGCGTCCGATCGGGATCATCCGCCCTTTCACATCGGAATAAAAGCTCTTGGCGGCGGCAAGATTCGAACCGGCGGCAAAGACGACTTCGGCGGTTTCGGCGGCAAGTTGGCGTCCAGGATCCGAGGCCCCCGCCTGGAAGATGACCGGCCAGCCTTGCGGAGGGCGGGCAATGTTGAGCGGCCCGCGAACGGAGAAATGCGGGCCCTTGTGATCGAGCACGTGCATCCGCGCGGGATTGAAATAGATGCCGCTGTCCGCATCGCAGACGAAGGCGTCTTCCGCGAAGCTGTCCCACAGGCCAGTCACGACGTCGTAGAATTCGCGCGCGCGTCCATAGCGGCCGGAATGATCGGGCTGCACCTCGAACCCGAAATTCTTGGCGCTCTCGGGGTTGGACGTGGTGACGACGTTCCAGCCGGCCCGCCCGCCGCTGAGGTGATCGAGCGAGGCAAAGCGGCGCGCGACGTGAAAGGGTTCGTCGAAGGTGGTGGAGGCAGTGGCGACCAGCCCGATCCGTTCGGTGGCGCCAGCCAGCGCCGACAGCAGGGTGAAGGGTTCGAACGAGGTGACGGTGTGGCTGCGCCGCAGCGCCTCGACCGGCATGTTCAGGACCCCGAGATGATCAGCCATGAAAAAGGCGTCGAACTTGCCTGCTTCCAGCTTGCGCGCGAATTGCCGGATCGCGGCGAAGTTGAAATTCGCATCCGGGATTGCCCCGGGGTAGCGCCAGGCGCCGGTATGGATGCTGACCGGCCGCATGAACGCGCCGAGGTGAAGCTGACGTTGCAGGCTCATGCGTTTTGTTCCTTCAGGCTCGCGAAGACTGCCGGGGATCACCTTCCCTGCAGCTTTTCCAATATTTGGCGGGTCAGGACCGCTGTACTGCCGTTGCCGCCCAGATCGGGGGTCAGGACTGCTTGCCGATCGCGCAGGACCGCTTCGATCGCGGCCAGCACCATCGCTGCGGCTTCCGCTTCTCCCAGATGGTCGAGCATCATCGCCCCCGACCAGATCTGTCCGATCGGATTGGCAATGCCCTGGCCGGCAATGTCCGGAGCCGATCCGTGCACCGGTTCGAACATCGACGGATAGCGCCGCGACGGATTGAGATTGGCCGACGGCGCGACCGCTATCGTCCCGGTTACGCCGGGACCGAGATCGGACAGGATGTCGCCGAACAGATTGGATCCGACCACCACGTCGAACCGTTCGGGTGACATCACGAAGCGGGCGGCCAGAATGTCGATATGGTACTGGTCGGTGGCGATCCCGGGATATTCCGCGCCGATCGCCGCGAAACGCTCGTCCCAGAACGGCATCGAATGGTAGAGCCCGTTCGACTTGGTGGCCGAGGTGACATGCGGCCGGCCAAGCTTGCGCGCGAAATCGAAGGCGTAACGCAGGATCCGGTCGGTGCCGCGGCGGGTGAATACTGCCTGCTGGATGACGATTTCATCCTCGCCGGTGCCGGTGCGGCCGCCGATCTGGGAATATTCGCCTTCCGAATTTTCCCGCACCACCCAGAAGTCGATATCGCCGGTGCTCTTGTCGCGCAGCGGCGAGCGAATGCCGGGCAGCAACCGCACCGGTCGGAGATTGACATATTGATCGAATTCGCGCCGGATCGGCAGCAGCAGGCCCCACAGCGAGACGTGATCGGGCACCCCCGGATAACCGACCGCGCCAAGGAAGATTGCGTCATGATCGGCAAGCCGGGTGAGCCCGTCATCCGGCATCATTTTCCCGGTGGCGAGATAGGTTTCGCAGCTCCAATCGAAGTCGCGAAACTCGAGCGCGAAGCCGCATCGCTGCGCGACCGCCGACAAGACCTGCACCCCGGCGGGCAGAACCTCGCGGCCGATGCCGTCGCCGGGAATATTGGCTATGGTATAGCGGTTCAAGCGGGCTTCCCGTGCCGAAAGGTCAAAGGTAGGTGTTCAGGGTCTTGAGGACCCGGTAAGCCCCCAGGAATGTCGGCGCATCGACGCCGAGGCGTTCGGCGGCCTCGGCGAGCGGTCCCAGAATTTCGTCGACCTCCATGCGCCGTCCTGCCACCAGGTCATCGTGCATCGAGGTCCGCACCGGGCGATTCTCCGGCTTGAACCGGCCGACCATGGCCATCACCCCGGCGAGCGCTTCGTCGAAGCTTTCTCCGTTGATCTCGACGAGCCGTGAGACGGGCGCGAAGAAATTTTGCGGTTCGTACCCCAGCGCATTGTAGATCGCCAGCAGGTCCTTGACGATCAGGACATACTGGGCCGCGCCTTCGCGTACCGCCACACCGTCGATGAAATCGAGCTCTTTGATGCCGCCCAGGGTGCTGGCGCTCCACGATGAAGCACTTCCGACCTGGACCAGTTTTTCCCAATGGACATGGGTGATGTCGGCAGTCGAGCGGGACCCCATCCCGGCTGAGTCGAGCGCCTCGGCCATGGTCCGGGTGCGATCGCTTTCCCTGCCTCCCAGTTCACCGAAATAGGCGGTTACCGGGACGGCCATGTGGTTGAGCGCGCGGCCGGGTTCGAGCAGGGTTGCGCCGTCCATGATCGACCCGCCGATCACCTTGTCCTTGCCGAACGCGGCCTGCAGCCGGCCTTCCTTGCCAACCCCGTTCTGCAAGGTGAGGGCGCAGGCTGTCCGGTCAACCAGCACTGTCGCATCGGCCAGCGCCTGATCGGTGCCCTTCGCCTTGGTCAGCAAGATGTAATAGTCGATCGCGTCCTCGACCTCAGCCGGGGTCTCGACCGCGAACAGGTTGTCGCGCTGCACGAACTGTGCACGCACCCCTTCGATTTGCAGACCGCCCTGACGGATTGCCTCGACATGGGGTTTGCGCGCAATCAGCGTTACCTTGTGTCCGCCGCGGGCCAGGAAGCCGCCGACAACGGAACCAAGACCGCCTGCGCCGTGGATGCAGAAATGCAATTGCTTTGTCATTGGTAGTGTCCTGCGTTCGATCAGGCGATGCCGAGCTCGATGAGCTTGGCTCTGATCTCTTCCTTCTTCTGCGGGGTCACGTCGGCAACCGGAGGCAGGATCGGGCCGGCCTTGAGGCCGATCGCCTCATACCACGCCTTGATGTTCGCCAGTGCCGAAGCATAGGTCGCGGTGCGCGCAATATCCCAGACAAACTGGTCATGGTAATATTCGCGGACATCGTGCAGGCCTTCCCACTTGGTGCGGGCCTCTTCCCATTTGCCCTGGTTGGCGAGGTTGATATAGTCGCGCGCGAGGTGGCGCTTTTTGCCATAGAGCATGAACGACAGTTCGCCCCAGCACACCGTCCCGCCCAGCCGGAGGTCTTCGAGGAAGAAATATTCGAACGGCTCCATGGTGTTGAAGCCTTCGGGCATCAGGCTGCGGATCTTGATCGTCTCGGCGCGGTTAAGCGCACCCTGCTTGACCCCGATCACGGTATCGAGATCGGCCAGGCGGCGCATCAGGTTCCAGCTCAGCACCGTGCCCGAAACCGGGGTGCGGTAGAGGCAGACCGCCATATTGCTGCGATCGGTCAGATACTTGAACCAAGCGAAAATCTCGTCGTCGGTTCGCAGCTGGACGACCGGGTTGATGACCTCGGCGCCGTTGAAACCCAGCTTCTCGACGAACTGCATCTTTTCGAGCGCGAGGTGGACCGACGGGTCGAGGATGATCGTCCACAGGTCGAGCCGCCCGGCGTTGGCCTCGGCGACGATCTCGTGAAAGCGCATCCATTCGGACGGAGTGACGTTCCAGCATTCGGCAATGAAGCCGCCGACAACCAGGCCATCAAGGCCCATTTCGACGTATTTGTCGATGTTGTAGCGGATCCCGTCGATATCGAACTTGTGGTCGGCGGTCATCGGGGTGATCGGGCACTGGTAGAACCCCCGGACTGTCTCGGTGGCCCACTTCTTGGCGTCTTTGCGATCGTAGTCCATGTTAGTATTCCTTCACCCTTTGTCTGGTTGACTTGTTGGCAATGTGCCGAGCTAGGTTGCGGCCAGCGCCGATTGGGCAGCGGCAAGGCGCGCGATCGGAACGCGGAACGGAGAGGCGCTGACATAATCGAGGCCGACCCGGTCGCAGAAAGCGATCGAGGCCGGATCGCCACCGTGTTCACCGCAGATCCCCAGCTTGATGTCGGCGCGCGTCTCACGGCCCAGCCGGGCAGCCATCGCAATCAGCTTGCCGACCCCGTCGACATCGATGCTGACGAACGGATCCTTGGCATAGATGCCCTTGTCGATGTAGCTGCCAAGGAACCGTCCGGCATCGTCCCGGCTGATTCCCAGCGTGGTCTGGGTAAGATCGTTGGTGCCGAACGAGAAGAACTCGCCAACCGCGGCGATTTCGTCCGCCACCAGCGCGGCGCGGGGCAATTCGATCATGGTCCCGACGGTGAATTCAACCGTCAATCCCTGCTCCGCGAAGACCGCTTCCGACACCCCGATCACAGTCTGCTTGAGCATGTCGAGTTCGCGGGCCGTGCCGACGAGGGGGATCATGATTTCCGGCACGACCGGTTGGCCGGTCTCCCGGCTCACCGCGCAGGCCGCTTCGAAGATTGCGCGGGCCTGCATCTCGTAGATTTCCGGATAGACCACGCCCAGGCGGCAGCCGCGGTGGCCGAGCATCGGATTGGACTCGGCCAATTCCTCGGCCCGGCGTCTGAGCTGATCCACGCCGATGCCGACGGCGGCGGACAGCTCGGTGAATTCCGATTCGGAATGGGGAAGAAACTCATGGAGTGGGGGATCGAGCAGCCGCACCGTGACGGGAAGCCCCTGCATGATCTCGAAAATCCGGGCGAAATCGCTACGCTGTTCGGGCAACAACAGATCGAGCGCGACGAGCCGCTCAGCCACATTCGCGGCCAGGATCATCTGGCGCATGAAGTTGATGCGTTCGCCGTCGAAAAACATGTGTTCGGTGCGGCACAGACCGATGCCTTCCGCTCCGAACTGGCGGGCGACTTCGCAATCGGCCGGGGTTTCGGCATTGGTGCGCACATTCATGCGGCGATGCCGATCGGCCCAGGCCATCACCGTCGCAAATTCGCGGTCAAGCTCAGGCATCACGGTTGGCAGGGCGCCCTGGAAAATCTCGCCGGTGCTGCCATCGATCGTGATCAGGTCACCTTCGGCGATGTGCACGCCACCAATCTCCGCTGATCGCGCCTGGTAATCGATCGACAGGCTGGACGCCCCCGAGACGCAAGGGCGCCCCATGCCCCGCGCGACGACCGCCGCATGGCTGGTCATGCCGCCCCTGGCAGTCAGAATTCCGCGAGCGACATGCATGCCATGGATGTCGTCTGGCGAAGTTTCCTGCCGGACCAGGATGACGCTTTCACCCAGTTCGGCGCGCACCGCAGCCGTATCGGCGTCGAACACGACCGCGCCCGATGCAGCCCCCGGCGAAGCCGGAAGCCCCGATCCCAGCAGGGTCCGTGGCGCGTCGGGATCGATCGTGGGATGCAGAAGCTGATCGAGCGAGGCCGGATCGATCCGCCTGATCGCCGCTTCCTCGGCGATCAGGCCTTCCTCGACCATATCGACGGCGATCTTCAGCGCGGCTTTGGCCGTGCGCTTTCCGGAGCGGGTCTGCAGGATATAGAGCTTGCCGCGCTCGACCGTGAATTCGATGTCCTGCATGTCCTGATAGTGCAGCTCGAGCAGCTCGAACAGGCGGGCGAGCTCCGTGAAGACCGCGGGCATCGCCTCTTCCATCGACGGCAGCTTGGCACCGGCGGCCGTGCGGGCTGCGAGCGTCAGATATTGCGGCGTCCGGATCCCGGCGACCACATCCTCGCCCTGGGCGTTGACCAGCCATTCTCCGTAATAGGCCTTGTCCCCGGTTGCCGGATTGCGGGTGAAGGCGACGCCCGTCGCGCTGGTTTCGCCGAGATTGCCGAATACCATCGCCTGGACGTTGACCGCCGTTCCCCATTCGCCAGGGATGCCGTTGAGGCGGCGATAGACCTTGGCGCGATCGGATTCCCAGGATTCGAATACAGCAGCGATTGCGGAAGCAAGCTGCTCGTCGACGTCCTGCGGAAAGGGAGCGCCGCGTTCGGCCTCGACGATGCCGAAGAACTCGCCGATCAAGTCACGAAGATCGGTGGCGCTCAGGTCCACGTCCTGCGAGACGCCGCGATCTTCCTTGGCCTTTTCCAGCGCGTCCTCGAACCGCGCGTGATCGATCCCGAGCACAACGCTTGCGTACATCTGGACGAAGCGGCGATAGCTGTCCCAGGCAAACCGCTCGTCGCCAGACGAAGCAGCCAAGCCACGCACCGTTTGGTCGTTGAGGCCCAGGTTGAGGATCGTGTCCATCATGCCCGGCATCGAGACCCGGGCGCCGGAACGAACCGATACCAGCAAGGGATCGCGCCGATCGCCGAACCTCTTGCCCACCGTGCGCTCGATATGGGTCAGCGCCGACCTGACTTCGCCATCGAGGCGCGCGGACTGGCTGTGGCGATCGCGCAGGAAATGAAGGCATTCTTCGGTTGTGATGGTGAAGCCGGGTGGGACAGGCAACCCGATCCGCGCCATCTCGCCGAGATTGGCGCCTTTGCCGCCCACTACCGCCTTGTCGCGGGCGCGCGAGTCATCATGGGCAATGCCGGGGCCGAACGTGTAGACGGTTTTCATTTGCTGCTAGTTTCCCCGCGGAATGTGCCGCTCTTGCCAAACATGTCCCCGGGCATGCCGCGCCTTGCCGCCACACGGGCGGCAAGGCGGCTGGCGAACACGGTCCTTACATCCGGAGGATGGCCTTGATCGCGCTGCCAGTTTTTTCGGTGTCTTCGACAGCCTGGTTGATCTGATCGAAATCGTAGAACGAGCAGAGCTTCTCGAATGGGAACAGGCCGGCCTTCTGCATCGCGATCAGCTGCGGGATGAACACCTGCGGCGTGCTGGAGCCTTCCACTACCCCGCGCAGCTTGCGACCGAACAGGATGTTGTTCATATCAAGCGAAAATTCGGTGCCCAGCTTGGCGCCGCCCACGACTGCGGTTTCCCCCAAGTTGTGGGTGCTTTCGACCGCCGAACGCAGCACTTGCGGGATCGCGGTCGTATCCATCGCATAGTCGGTGCCGCCACCGGTCATCGCAACAATCGCTTCCTGGGCATTGGTGGTCGAAGCGTCGATGACATCCGTTGCGCCGAGTTCGCGGGCGACTTCGAGCCGAGCCGGATTGCGATCGACCGCGATGATCTTGAGACAGCCCGACGACTTGGCGGCCATCAGCGCGCTGAGACCGACCGAGCCGACGCCGAAGATCGCGATCGACGAACCCGGAGCCGGTTGCAGCGAATTGAGGATTGCTCCCGCGCCGGTCTGGATGCCGCAGCCCAGCGGGCCGAGCAATTCGATCTGCGCGTCGTCGGCAACCTTGACGCAATTGTTTTCGCTCGCGATCGAGTAGGTCGCGAACGAGGACTGGCCGAAGAAGCAGGCGTTCACGTCCTCGCCGTTGCGCGTGATCGGGGTCGATCCGTCGAGCCTGCGGCCCATGAAATTGAGCGGGAACAGGCTGGGGCAATAGGCCTGATGCCCCTTGAGGCATGACGGGCAGGTGCCGCAGTAGCTGAACGACAGGACCACCTTGTCACCTGGCTTGACAGTGGAAACCCCGCGTCCGACCTTTTCGACGACGCCCGCGCCCTCGTGGCCGAGTACAGCCGGCAGCGGGGTCGGGTAGTACTGGTCGCGGACAGTCAGGTCGGTGTGGCACATGCCCGCCGCAGCAACCTTTACCAGCACCTCACCATCGCGCGGGTCTTCGATCGATACATTATCGAGGACGAATTCTCCGCCTTGACGTTCGATGATAGCGGCGTAGGCTTCCATGCATAATCTCCCGGCTTTGCGCCAAATCGCGCGTTATTAGCAAAAGAAATACAGATTCTTGTCTTGCGTGACTCTCGCATCGAGGATAAGTTTTCGCCGGAAGACCTTGAAACCATTGCCGTCCTGGCGCAACTTGTCTTCACGCCCCAATGTATGCACCGTGACTTCAGTCTGGCGGCGGTTGCGGTAGACAAGGATGTTCGACAGGACGTCCAATTCGCCGTTTTCGGCTTCAAAGGCTTCGACATTCGACACGAAGTACCGGATTTTGGATGGCGGATCCTCCATCCAGACCTGACCTGAATAAAGCCGTTCGACACGCTGCTTGAGCTCTTCGAAGTCGTCGTTGTAAATTGCCGCATCGTCCGGCGTCGGGTCCGGGCGCCGGTCCCTTGCGAAGCGCTGTTCGTAAATCGGCATCCAGTAATGGATGTCTTCGGCGACCATTCCGTGCAGCCATTCCCGGTACTGCCCGGTCTGCAACAGTCTAACCTCGGCACGATAGTGCGCTTCGACGGCGTAGTGCACATCCGGCGTCACCGGAACTTGTTCGGTCGACATGTTCTCTCCGTAGTTGTCGATATTTGGACCGGCTCTGGCGATCATTCGGCCGCGTTGAGCTTTTCGTTCCAGAAATTGCGATTCGTGAAGACCGAATCCCAATTGTCGTCGTTTGCCTTCACGCTCGCCCAATCGGGGGCATCGATCATTTCCTTCCAGAACCGGTAGAAGCCCCGGTAGGATGTCTCGCCAATGAAGCTGATGCCGACGATTCCGGGATAAACCGGATGCGGTCCTTCGTAGCCGACGCCCATGGTCGAATTCATCATGCCGTCACGCGTGATCACGCCACGGTTCACGTAGGTTGCCGAAGACATGTTTTCGCCGTCGTCGCTTTCCAGCGTCCCGGCGGTTCCGAATGTTCTCGTCGCTTCGCGCTGTATCGCACTCTTGGTAGCGGGATCGGCATCGCTCGGCACCATGGTATAGGTCCATACTTCAATCTCGTGCGGCCCGCGTGGATGCCAGATTTTGAAGGTGTTGGTGCCATACAGGAACGAGCAATTGGGGAAGATCGCGCCGTTCCAGTGCCCGACATAAAGCCGTTCGCGATCCGCGCCAAACTTGCGGCGCACCTCGCCGCGGGTGTCCTCAAGATATTTGTTCCAGCCGTCGCCCTTTCGGTGGATCGCAGCCGCCGCGTTGTCGATCACCCCAAAGCCATGACCATGCCGGGTCGTGAACTGCAATCCAAGATCGTCGAAGGGAATGTCCGCGCGGTTGCCGGCCAGTCCCGCCAACGGACCACCGATCTGACCAAGCGCCGCCGCATGGGTCCATCCGACATGATATCCGTCGCCGACAAAATTTTCGACCGGCACTTTCCAGTTGCAGTGAAGCAGGCTCTTCATCGGCGGACCGAGCAGTTCCAGCCCAGCGCCCCCTCCTTCCCAGATGGTGTCGAGATAAAAACGGAATTCGCCCAGGTAGTCTTCAAGGCTAGGCGCTTCGGGATCATGGCAACCGAAAATGAAACCCTTGTAGGTTTCGACCCGAACAGACTTCGCCGCCAGCTCTTGCTTATCGAGTTTGTTGTGGTAACAGCGCGACTCGAGTGGGACATCGACCAACGATCCATCCTGCCCGTACACCCAGCCGTGATAATTGCAGACGAACGCCTTGGCGTTACCGCTGTCGGCGTGGCAGATCTGGTTGCCGCGGTGCGTGCACGAATTGATAAAGGCGCGGAAGGTCCCGTCGCTCTGGTGCGAAAGGATGATCTTGTCCTCGGCCATATAAGTCGTGATGAAGTCGCCCGGCTTCGGGAGAAGCGATTTGTGGCCGAGCATCAGCCATGCCCGGGAAAAAATCCGCTCTATTTCAAGATCATAAACGTCTCTGTCCCAGAACACCTGACGGGACTGGCTGGCATTGACAGTGTCTACGAGTGTGGTGTCGCCGCTCATGGCTCTCTCCGGTTTTCACGAACTGCGGTTGTCGTCTGCAGATTCGTACACTAAGGGCAATGCGATGTACGATATGCAAAAAGCCGATGCCACGCAAGTGGGATTGAGAGTGACGGACCGTTCGTTCTGATGGGTACTGGCAATGGTTCTTCTGGATGGCGGCAGGCCCTTCGTTACGTATGGAGCTCACCAGTCTTGCTGCTTTCTCTCGCTTCGCTATTCTGGGCGCTGAACCCCATCGTGGGCCGGGCGGCGCGCGACTTGCTCTCTCCTCTGGCGCTGGCCTTTTGGCGTTGGGTGGTCGCGTTGCTGTTCGTTCTGCCCTTTGCCTGGCGGCACGTCGTGGCCGATCGTCGGGTCCTGCGCGATTCCTGGCGCCTGCTGGCGGTGCTGGGCGTGTTCGGCGTGGGGGTGTTCGCCTTCATCGTTTACTGGAGCCTGCAACTCACCACAGTCACCAACAGCCTGCTGCTGCAATCGACCATGCCGATCATGACCTTGGTCATGCCGAGCATTCTGTTCGGGGAGCGGATCAGACCGCTGCTGGTTTCCAGTGCGGCGCTGTCTCTTACCGGAGTCGTCTGGATCGTGACCAGAGGGCAGCCTTTCGCGTTGCATCTTGGCGGACTCAACCATGGCGACTTGCTCGCCCTGACCGGGGTCTTCCTGTACTCGGCCTACGCGACGTTCTTGCGCAAGGTGCCCGCCATACACCACATCACTCTGCTCGCTGTGCTGTTCGCGGTCGGCATGGGAACGCTGGCTGTACCTTATCTGGTGAGCCTGGCCGACGGCGGGGTCGCCAAGCCACAAATTGAAGTGATTGGCGCGGTGCTCTATGTAGGCATCTTTCCTTCGCTGATTGCCTATGCCTTCTTCAACCGTGCGGTAATCCTGATCGGTTCAGTAAGAGTCGGCGTCTACATGAATCTCCCCACGGTGTTCGGTGTTTTCTTGGCGGTGCTGCTGTTGGGAGAGAGACTTGAAACCTATCACATGGTCGGAGCGGCCATTGTCTTGGCCGCGATATTCGTATCGCGCCGAGCAGCAGCAGGCCAGACGGAAAACAGGGGAGAGCGGAAACCATGAGTGATGAGACCGGGGCGATGGCCTACGATGGCGCAGTGCGGTGGGCTGCAAACCGCCCTGACCAATTCTGGCTCGAGGCCGCAAAGGCGATCGACTGGGTCGAAAATCCGCCGCGCGCCCACGACCAAAGCATGGGCTGGTTTCCCGAAGGCATCCTGAACACATGCCACAATTGCCTCGACCGGCATGTCCAGGCCGGACGCGGCGATGCGCTGGCGCTTGCCTATGACAGCCCGGTAACCGGAACCATCCGCCATTACACCTACCGCGAACTGCTGTACGAAACCGAACGTACGGCGGCGATGCTGGCGAGCCTCGGCGCGGAAAAGGGGGATCGGGTAATACTCTACATGCCGATGATCCCCGAGACGGTTTTCGCGATGCTGGCTTGCGCGCGGCTCGGTGTGATCCATTCCGTTGTGTTCGGCGGGTTCGCCCCACCCGAACTGGCCAAGCGGATCGACGATGCCACCCCCAAACTGGTGCTCACCGCTTCGTGCGGAATCGAGGGCAGCCGCACCATTGCCTACAAGCCGTTGGTCGACGAAGCGCTGGTCCTTGCCGCCCACTCGGTCGAGCATGTCGTCCTGGTCCAGCGCGAACAGCTAACCGCGGACTTGATGCCCGTCCGAGACATTGACTGGCACGATCTGCAGCGCCGGACCGCGGATCAGCCGGCGCCTCCGTGCGTTCCTCTCGCCTCCGGCGAGCCGCTCTACATCCTCTACACCTCGGGCACCACCGGAACGCCCAAAGGGGTGGTGCGCGACAATGGCGGACACGCCGTGGCCCTGGCCTGGTCGATGGCCAACATTTACGGCATCGGGGCAGGGGACACGTTTTGGGCAGCCTCGGACGTCGGTTGGGTGGTGGGGCATAGCTACATCGTCTATGGCCCGCTGCTAGTTGGGGCCACGACCGTACTGTTCGAAGGCAAGCCCGTCGGCACACCCGATCCCGGCACCTTTTGGCGAACCATCGTGCGGCATAAAGTCAAGAGTTTCTTCACTGCGCCGACCGCCATCCGGGCGATCCGCAAGGAAGATCCCGATGCCCGGTTCCTGAAGGAGATTGGCACCGGAGCGTGCCGCGCGGTGTTTCTGGCCGGAGAACGCGCGGACCCGGAAACGATCGCGTGGCTGGAGCGGTTAAGCGGTTTGCCGGTGATCGATCACTGGTGGCAGACCGAGCTTGGCTGGCCGGCCATCGCTTCATGCTTCGCGATGGGGGACCTGCGCCGCAAGCCTGGCAGCGCTGGCTTTCCGGTGCCTGGTTACCAGTTCGCCATCCTCGATGACGATGGACTTGCTCTGCCCGACGGGGCAAGCGGCAATGTCGTTATCGAAACCCCGCTGCCGCCCGGCACCTTCCGTTCGCTGTGGAACAATGACGCGACGTTCGTCCGGAATTTCGAGACATTCCCTGGGTACTACGAAACCGGTGATGCAGGCTTCCGCGACAGGGACGGCTTCGTGCACATCATGGGGCGAACCGACGACATCATCAACATCGCTGGTCATCGACTTTCGACCGGACAGATGGAAGAAATCGTGGCTCGACAGCCGGGGGTCGCCGAATGCGCCGTTGTCGGTGCGCACGATGACCTCAAAGGCATGGTGCCGGTTGCCTTCGTCACCCCGCAAGCCGGCTATGCGACGGACAAGAGCCTTGTCGAGCGCTCAGTCCTTTCCGTGCGCAGCGAACTGGGGGCTATCGCGGCGCTGAAGGCAGTTCTGGTCGTCGAACAATTGCCCAAGACCCGTTCTGGCAAGATCTTGCGTAGCCTGCTCCGTAAGATCGTTAACCGCGAACCCTTCGATATCCCCGCGACAATTGACGAGCCGGAAACGCCAGCCAAGCTTGCGGCGGTTTTTGCGGAAGAAGCGGGATTTAACGACCCTCATTCGCTGAAGCGGGTAAGTGATTGATCCGCATCATGAGCGTTTTGACCGATTAGAGGCAGCGTCAGAACGCTCTCGTAATGGTGTACGATCGGGTTTTGTTATGATCGTAGCCATCCGGTGAGGCTTGCGATTACCCATAAGTATTTGAGACGCTATGTTCGCGGTTGGTAGCTCGTCCCCGGCATGCAGTATCGAGGGTTGACCAATGATCAGGTCCTATCCTCATGCATGGGAGACGAGCCATGGAATATTCTACGACATATGTAGCGATGGACACGCACAAAAAGACGATAGCTGAGGTGGCCTCGCCTTCTTGGACAGGTTGGCGGCTAAATTAAGCTCATCCCGGTTGTCGTTCATGCCGCCATTTGAGTGATCAAATCCTGGGGGGCATGCCCCCCAGGATTTGAAGCGCCGATTTG
>NZ_JBHTLS010000104.1:0-23653 GCF_042678845.1 Sphingobium olei
GGTCGGGCTCCGCCCTCCCTACGCCACGCGCAGCGCAAGGAGCGTTCCTCGACCGTCGTGCCATACTCGAAAGGGGGTCCCTTTTGCGCGCCGATCGGGGGTCCCGTTTGGACGCCGATTGACAGCCAGCCCCTTGCCGCTGTACAGGACCTTAATCGTGAAGGGCTGCGCTGTAGTGATCGATGTCGCGTTGCAAAGCGGATCGAATTTTGAACGCTGTGCCCCGCATATTTAAAGGCAGCAGCGCCGGCATCCTCCAGCCGTTCACCGTAGCGCCATGGCCCACTCCGGTTGCGAGGCACAAACAAGGACGGTTAAGCGGACTTCTACAATTTATTCAGATTGCGACTTCTAGAGAATGGCGACGTCGGCAGTTGTAGTTCCCCGCAAACACCGCTGCCGACATTGGAGACGAACTCGAGTATCGGTCCCGGTTTAATCCCTTCCCCGCAACCACCGATACCGACAAACCAGATTTCTCCTTGGATTGTCGGTCTCGGTTAGATCGCCCTCCCGCAACCAAACGCTATACAAATACAAACGCCGCCCCTCGGGGCGGCGTCGTCGTACTTGGCGTAGGCTGCCAGACCTTAATCCCGGCGGATATCGTTGGTTGCAGCTGGATCGATCATCACGCTTTTTGATCAGGCGGCCAACGACGGCAAGGCACGGGCAGACCTGCCGGTTGCTCGCGGCGCATACCGGGTCGGCGTCACCGTCAGACGAGGCGTTCCCAAGGCTTGTGGTGATGAGTGCGCCCTCGCCATTGTAGATGGCGGTGCAGCTCTGTGGCGCGTGTGTTCCGCAATCGCGCCGGCGCAAAAGCTGCCATATCCGCCGAACATCAGCCGTCAGCCTTCAGGTTGCGGCGGCATCCAGAGTCAGGGATTCTTCCGCAATAGCTCGATCGATCATCATGCGGGATCGAACGCCCCCTGCGTCGATGTTCAGTTTGAGCAGGCGGCGGTCAGGGTAGCGAGACAGGTTCGCCTGCTGCAGTTCCAGCATTTCCATGTCTTCCCGGAACACCGCTCCTTGTTGCTCACAAAGCGTATCGGTAAGCGCCGCATCATCGACCGAGAACTGACGGGCCATGCCCCAAAAATACCAGTGTGACGTCTCGGTTTCGGGCGTTATGAAGTCGACGACGATGCTCGACGCCTTCAAAGCATTGTCCGCCTCATATCCGCCATGGCCCGCCAAGGCAACGCCCACCTCTATCATGACATGGCTCGGCAACGAAAAGCGGCAAATTTGCCAACGATCGACAAGCCCCTTATCGTCGAGGCCCGCCCCCCGCAATGCGAGCTGCCAGAAAGGTGGAGCGATCACGTTGGGCATGAAGCGGCTCGTGACGACCTCGTCGCCCACTACGCGCGTCTGGACCGGCGCTTCGTCGATCTCCCGCTGGCCGATGCTACTCGCATGGACATAGGTCTCGTGCGTCAGGTCCATGAGATTGTCGATCATCAGGCGATAGTCGCAGCGGATGTGATAAACCCCGCCGCCATAGGCCCAACCGTCATCCTCGGCCCATGGTAAATGATGCAGGCGATCGACGTAGGCTTCGTCGGCGTCCCCCGGCCACACCCATATGAAGCCGTACCGCTCGATAACGGGGAAGGTTCTGATCGGCGGAAAGCCGCCAACACGTTGCCCCGGCATGCCCGCAGTCCGGCCGTTGCACCCCATTTCCAGGCCATGATAGCCGCACACAAGATTGCCTTCGCGCACGAAGCCGAGCGACAGAGGCGCGCCGCGATGCGGACAAAAATCCTCAAGGGCAGAAACCTGCCCGTCGCCGGCGCGGAAGAACACCATCCGTTCGCCGCAGATCTGCCGGCCCAGCGGTCGATCGCCAATTTCCGCTGACGTCGCCGCAACATACCAGGCGTTGCGCGGCCATGGAGCCTTTTCATCCGAGATGAGCGGGCTGAATTCCATCGACATCCTCCGCAGCCGGCGGCGCTTTATGCGCCGCAGTCAAAGCCCGATACGCGGGCTATTAAAGGTGCGGTATCACATCAACCATTCCGGTAACAAGTAATGAATTCGCGCTCATGAAGAATTCATGAATATGTATCCAACCTCGAGCTATGTTGGTAATATGCCGTCCGACAGGTGAATTGCATGAGAGAATGTAAATGGTCCCCACCGCTCCAGTGCTGTTCACCGGCATGGATTCGCCTCTGGTCAGATCGTTCCGCGGCAGCTTCGCCTCCCTGCGGAAGGCTGGCTTCGCCGTGCGCGAGGGGCGGTTGGATCATTCAGCTGAGCTTCCGCTCGCCCCATCCTCGGTTATAAGGGCACCATGAAGGACAGTGCTCAATCCGCGTCAGTCAAGTCTGCGACCCGGACCCTCGACATCATCGAGCTCGTCGTTTCGCGTAACACGCCGATCGTTGCGCAGGATATCGCCACCGCCCTGGGCATACCGGTAAGCAGCCTATCCTATCTGCTGGGCACCCTGGTGGACCGCGGCTATCTCGCGCGGGAAGGGCGCTATTATCGCCCCGGTCCCGGGCTGGAGCGGTTGCAGGCGCCACAGCCGGCCTTTACCCTTGCCGAACGTGTTGCGCCGCTGGTTCGCACGCTTCGTGTCCAGCTGGACGAAACCGCCTCCTTCTTCGTCCAACGCGGCTGGGAACTTGAAGCGCTGGTGACCGAAAGCAGCCAGCAGGCCCTGCGTTACGCGGTCCAAATCGGATCGTCAGCCCCGCTTCATGCTGTTGCGGCGGGCAAGGCGATATTGGCCGCGATGGATGATGACCAACTGGATCTCTATTTCATCTCGACGCAACGCGAAGTCTTCACCCTTACCACCATCTCCACCGAGCCCGAGCTGCGGGAGGAGATTGCCGAAATCCGCCGCTCTGGAATAGCCCGGACCCACGAGGAATATACGCCCGGTATACGTGGCCTGGGCCGGGCGGTGACGATTGGCGGTAAGGTCGTCGGCGCCTTCGGCATTGCGATGCCGCTGGTCCGAGCGGATGCGGAACTGGAGCGGCGCGCAACGTCTCTTCTGTTGCGGACCGCCGAACTGCTCGAAGACGACCGCCCACTGGCCTGATCCATGACAGGCGAAGGCTAGCTGGCGAGCCACTCGGCGGTCGCGTCGTTCAACACCTCGGGTGCCTCCACAGGCCGCATCTGCCCAGCTCCCTCCACGATTCGCGCGGCGACGAGGCGGCCGCTGTCCGCCGCGGGCTGCAAAAATGAGGCTCGCACGGAGCGTAGCGCCTCTACGCGATCAAGAGGGGAAAAGGATCGCGTTATAATCCTGGGCGCCGTGTAGAATGTGGAGGATGACGAGTTTCTCGGCTTCGATCCGATAGAAGATCAGATAATCTCCGTGACCCCGCCGCCTGACGCCAGCCGCCTCGTAGCGCGGCACCAGCGGGAAGCGTTCCGGCATCTGGGCCAATCCCAAGCATTTTTCCTCCAATTCTTGCAGGAAGCTGAGGGCCCGCGCAGGACTGTCCCGCGCAATATAATCGCCAATCCTCTCAAGATCATATTCGGCTTCCACCGAAAAATGGATGATCATTCGTTGGTTGCACCCGTGGCGCAATATTTGGCCTTTAGGCGATCGAACAGCTGATCGGCGGGCGTCGTGCGCCCCGAATCCGCATCTGCAAGGCCCCGGCTTATCGACGCATCCAGCGCAGCCAGGCGAGTCTCCCGGTCGTGGATCAGGCGAACACCTTCACGCAGAACCTCGCTTTTGGAATTATAGCGCCCCGTCTCAACGAGGCTGGTGACGAAATTCTCAAGCTGCTTACCGAGATCCGCGCTGATCATGATCGATCCTCCATAGAGAAGGAGACTAGCACCTTATGAACTGTTGATAAAGCTGTGTTAGGCCGGATGAAGCCTTCCACCGATCCGCCGATATGCTGAGAATCTCTCGTCGTGAGAATGATCTACTTACCAGCGCGTATCTTGGTGCCCAAGAGGATCAACCTCTCTCCATTGACGCCGAACCAATGCGGGACGCGGGCGGGGATCAGGATGACGTCCCCGGGGCCCAGGAGGCGGGTAGCGCCGCCCTCGATCCGGCTCCCCTCTACCAGACCCGGCCTTTTGGTCGTGGCATCGACCAATGCGCCGCCTGAAATCAGCGTGCCGCTTCCTTCCAGCACGGTGGCATATTCGGTTTCCGCTGGATGGACCGCAGGTCGACCCGGTTTCTTCCATATTTCGATCGCAGCAACCGTCGCGCCGTCACGAACGAGCGGTCGCCACATGAAGCCCTGATCGGGTTTCATATCGGAAAGCATGGCGGATATCTGCGCCTTGACTTCAGCGCTGCTCGTAAATCCCTTGGCACTTTCTTCTGCCGAGCCAGCCGTTTGCGCCGATGCCGTCGCACAGGACAGAAGGGCAAGCGGCAGGACCATGCCGCCGAATAGGAACGCGCCGCGCATCTTCATCCCGTATCTCCCACATATGTCGCTGATCCGCAGCGACGCTTTCAGAAGGGGTGATGCCACAGGCGGGCGAATTGCAACAGAGACGAAACCTGGGTCACCCTCTTTTTGCGCGACAGGAGGTTGCGGTCGCCAAACCGCGCTGCAATAGTCCGAGCGGGTGTCCGGCGCGGGCGGCGGGCAGGCATGTCGCACCGGTCGGGCCGCCGGTGCTCGATCCGTGCCCAAGGAGTTTGCATGGCCCTCTCGCGCCTGTTGTCGCCCAGCGCCTTTCGCCAGTTCGTCCATGGCCAATCCTCGGCCGGTCTGATTTTGATGGCGGTTGCCGCAGCGGCGCTGGTCCTGGCCAATTCCCCCCTGGCTGCCAGCTATGAGGCGCTGCTTGAAGCGCATCTCGGGCCTTTGTCGTTGCTCCACTGGATCAACGATGCCCTGATGGCGGCCTTCTTTCTGTTGGTCGGGCTGGAGATCAAGCGCGAACTGCTCGACGGCCAGCTTTCGTCCTGGCCGCGCCGGATATTGCCTGGCTTCGCCGCGCTGGGCGGCATGGCGGTGCCAGCGCTGTTGTTCTTCGTCTTCAACATGGGCGAAACGGCACGCGGCTGGGCAATACCGGCGGCGACTGACATCGCCTTCGCTCTGGGGGTCATGTCGCTGCTCGGCAGCCGCGTGCCCGCGTCGCTGCGCATATTCCTCGCGGCGCTGGCCATCATCGATGATCTTGGCGCGGTCATCATCATCGCCCTTTTCTACACGGCCGACATTTCGGCGACCGATCTTTTGGCGGCGGGGCTGATCTTCGGGCTGCTTGTGGCGATGAACCGCATGCACGTCCGGCGGCTGACCCTTTATCTCCTGGCTGGCCTGATCCTGTGGCTGTTCATCTATCGATCCGGCATCCATGCAACGGTGGCAGGCGTGCTGCTGGCGATGACCATTCCCATAGACCGGACGCCAGCCCGATCGGACGGTGATGCGGACAGTCCGCTTCATCGGCTGGAACATGCCCTGCACAAGCCGGTCAATTTCCTCATCATCCCGCTATTCGCTCTCGCCAATGCAGGCGTTCCGATTCTGGCCCTCCCTCCCGGCGCGCTGACCGCGCCGGTGACGGCCGGTGTGGCGGCAGGCCTGCTCCTGGGCAAGCCGATCGGCGTGTTCGGCTTCGCATGGCTCGCCGTCCGGCTGAAGCTGGCCGACATGCCCGCCCATGCGACCAGGGTACAGATGATCGGCATCGCGCTTCTGTGCGGCATCGGCTTTACCATGAGCCTGTTCATCGCGCTGCTCGCCTTTCCGGCATCACCCTTGCTGCAATCGGAGGCGAAGCTGGGCATCCTCGCCGGGTCGTTCCTGTCCGGTCTGCTTGGCTACATTGTCCTGCGGCTTGGATCGGCTGACGCCCGTTCGTAACGATCGAACTCGCTCTTCATTATCCATGTTAGCGGGAAGGCGCTCCACCAGCGTCTCCTCAGCATCCAACTTGTCCCTGCCTCGTTCATCCGGTGACGGTTCAACGCCGTCGCCTTCATCCAAGCAGGAGATGACCGATGTCCTTTTTCGACAAGATTGTCGCGGCCATCACGCCGCCGGAGAGCGATGAGAAGCGAATGGAAGCGCGCGCCCACGCGCGGTCTTTGGCGGTGCCGGGCGACTGGCTTTCGCAGGTGCTCGACCACCATGACGAGATCGAAGCGGCCTTCGCGGCGGTCAAGCGCGCGCCTGATGCCGAGGCCCAGCGCTTGGCACAGAAGCGCCTGGCCGTGATCCTCACCGGCCACAGCAATGCGGAAGAAAGCGTTCTCTATCCCGCCCTCGTCGACGAAGGGCATAAGGCGCATGCCGGCCTTGGCTATGAGGAGCAGGCAGCGGCGAAGGTGCAAATGGCGCTGCTCGAAAAGATTGAGCCGTTGTCCCAGGATTATTTGGACAAGCTGGAACATATTCGGGGGGCTGTGACGCATCATATGTATCAGGAAGAAAGCAGCTGGTTCCTCGATCTTCAGAACGAAGTGCCCAAGGCGGACCAGGCGATGCTGAGCCGACGCTACGCGGAAGAGATCGACCGCTACGTCGGCGCTGGCGCGGTCGCATGATCGCTCTGCTGCCGGCCACTTCCGCCTTGCGCGACGCGCGATAGTCATTGCCAAAATACCGTAGCTGCCTAAGCTTGGCGGGCATGAGCAGCATGGACATTCCCCTGCCGGAGACGCTTGATAGCCTTGAGGATCAGCAGGTCATCGGCCCCGATCATGTCCAATAGGTTGGATGACATGCGGATCGCGCGACGGTCTCTTCTTGCGCTGACCCTCGGTGCCTCCGCAGTACCTTTTGCCCCGCTTCGCGCCGCTGCCGAAGGCGCGGTGCGCGTCTATATCGGCACGCAGGGGGATGCGCCGGCGACGGGCTGGTTCTATCCCGTCTCCGGCCGGATCGCGCTTGATCCGGCCCCTGCCACCATCGCGCGGCCAAGCTGGATCGTGCGGCACCCGCACCGCCCCATCCTCTATGTGGCGAGCGAGGTCGGCGGCGACGGCGCGCAGCATGGCAGCGTCTTTGCCCTGCGCACCGATCCCGCGACGGGAGCGCTCACTACGCTGTCGCAAGTGGACGCAGGCGGGGGCGGCACGGCACATCTGTCGGTTGACGCGCGGTCCATGACCTTGTTCGCGGCCAACTACGGCGCGGGATCGATCGCCAGCTTCCCGATATTGCAGGATGGCAGCCTCGGCCCCGCCGCCAGCATCGTCGCGGCTAGCGGATCGGGTCCAAATCCGCGACAGGCGCGACCCCATGCGCATTGCGTCGCCGCCGATCCCTCGGGCCGCTTCCTTCTGGCGGCGGACCTTGGAACCGACCGGCTCTATGTCCATCCCTTTGACGGCAAGACCCACCGGATCCTGCAGGACGCGCGGGGGAAGGAACGCCATTATGCCGCGCCGCCTGGCAGCGGGCCGCGCCATTTCGCCTTTCATCCCGATGGCCGCCGTCTCTTCCTGATCAACGAGCTGACGGCCGACGTGCAGACGCTCGGCTGGGATGCGCGGGCAGGGCGGTTGGCCCTGTTGAGCATGGTGTCGGTCAACAGCCCCGATCATCGCGGCGACAGCAGCGCGTCTGAAATATTGGTGAGCCGGGACGGCCGCTTCGTCTATACCGGCAATCGGGCGGAAAACAGCCTTGTCGTTTTCGCCCTAGATCCCCGGAGCGGAGCATTGTCGCCTGTCCAGCGGATTGCGTCCGGCGGCGCGGTGCCATGGGCCTTCCAGTTCGATCCCACCGGCCGCTGGTTGCTCGTCACCAACCAGAAGTCGGATCGGGTCAGCGTGTTCGCGGTCGATCGGCGCACCGGCCGCCTGCGCAACAGCGGTCAGGCGGCCGAGATATCCCGGCCGGTCAGCATCTGCTTTCTTGCCTGAGGTCAGACCAGTCGGTTGGTCCGCACCAGTTCACGATACCAGTCGGCCGACAGCTTGGGCGTGCGCTTCTGGGTCTTGAAATCCACATGGTGGATGCCGACCAGCTTGGTATAACCGTCCTCCCACTCGAAATTGTCCATCAGGCTCCAGACGAAATAGCCCTTGATCGGCAGCCCCTCGCGCGCGGCGCGCTGCAGATGGGTCATATAGTTGCGCAGATACATGACCCGGTCGGTGTCATAGACCTTGCCGTCGTCACTCACCTTGTCGTCCGCCGAGCAGCCATTTTCGGAAATGTAGAGCGCCTTGGGCTTCCACAATTCGCTGATGGCGCGCAGGCCCCAATAGATGACCTCCGGCGTTACATAGAGCCATTTGGACGGCATGCGTGGCGCTTCGCCGGTCATGGGCAAGATGGCGTAGCCTTCGGGCTTCGACACATCGGCCCGCACCATCTTGCCGGTATAGACATTGATCGACAGGAAATCGAGGGGCGCGCCGATCAGCTTCATGTCGCCTTCCTGCACCTTGGGCGCATCCTTGCCCTGCGCGGTCAGGTAGGAATCGAGGTAGCGCCCCTCCATGATCGCGGTCAGGAACATGGCGTTGGTGTCGCGCGTGGCCTTCTTGACCGCTTCGATATGATCGGGCGTCTCGACCGCCGGCACGTAGATCGACGGATTTTCCGCGAGGCCGACACGCGTCCCCGCCTTGGCGTTCGCGCGGATCGCCTGAACGCCCAGGCCATGGGCCAGCACGCCATGATGGCGGACCTGATTGGCGTCCTTCTGCGGCAGCTTGAGGCCCGGTGCCTTGCCCCCGGTCAGATAGCCCAAATCGGTGAAGCAGAGCAGTTCGTTCACCGTCATGAACTGCTTCACCCGGTCACTCAGCCGCCCGGCCATGAAGGCGGCATAATCGCCGAAGGCATAGGCCGTATCGCGGTTCTGCCACCCGCCGGGCAAAGCGGCAGGCAAATCCCAGTGGAAGAGGGTGACGTGCGGCGTGATCCCGGCCGCGAGCAGGGCGTCGACCAGCCGGTTATAATAGTCCACGCCCTTCTGATTGGGCTTGCCACGCCCTTCAGGGAAGATGCGCGACCAGGCGATGGAGAAGCGATAGGCCTTGACCCCCAGCGCCTTCAGCAAGGCGATGTCTTCGGGATAGCGGTGATAGCTGTCGCAGGCGACATCGCCGGTGTCGCCATTGGCGACCTTGCCCGGCGTGTGCGAGAAGATGTCCCAGACCGTGGGCCCGCGCCCGTCCTCCTTTGCGGCGCCTTCGATCTGATAGGAAGCGGTGGCGCACCCCCATAGAAAGTCGGGCGGGAAGGACAGGTTGCCCGCGGCAGAGGCAGCCGCGGCCGTCTGCGCGCCGGCCGTGGCGGGAAGGGTCGTGCCCAACGCAGCGGCACCCAGCCCCAGTCCCAGTTCGCGGCGGTTGATACCGGTCATGCTATCCTGCTCCCTTACTGGCCCATGATCCGCACAAGGCCTGTCACGGCCTGTCCGGTCGGCAATTTCGTCTTGCTCGTCAGCGTTTTGGCGCGGTCGTCCCAGACCAGTTCCGCCTTCATGCCGCCCTTGCGATAGGCGTTGGTCGTGCCGTCGTCATCATAGAGGGTGAAGCGCGAATCCGCCCCTGGATAGACGCGGATGCTCTCGATCGGCTGCTTTTCCGCCATGCTCTTCACCGCCGCGCCGATCGGCACGATCGATCCTGCCCTCACGAACAGCGGCATGCGCTGGATCGGCGCATCGACCTCGACCGTCTGTCCGCCCTCGAACCGCTGGTTCGTCCAATAATCATACCAGGCCGTTCCGGCAGGCAGATAGACGGATCGCTTCGTCTGGCCCTGCTCCGTGACGGGAGCGACGAGGAAGGCGGGCCCGAACATATATTGATCGCCTATCGCCGCGACCTTCGGATCGTTGGGAAAGTCCATGAACAACGCCCGCATGAACGGCGCGCCGCTTTCATAGGTGTGGCGGCCAAGCGCATAGATATAGGGGATGAGCGCGTAGCGCAGCCGCAGCCATTCAGCCAGGATCGGCTCGGCTGCCTTGCCATAGTCCCAGAGCGCCGTGCCGGGTCGCTGCCCGTGGATGCGTAGCGTCGGCGTGAACACGCTATATTGGAACCAGCGGACGAAAAGTTCCGGATAGTCGGCATAGTCCGCGCCCATGGCGGTCGCACCTGCCGGATCAACCAGCACTGGCCGCTGCGCCTTTGGCCCATTGGGCCATTGCCACCCGCCAATGTCGCTGCCCCAATAGGCAAGGCCGGTGGCGGTGAAGTTGAGTCCGGTCGGCACTTGCCGGCGCAAGGCATCCCATGTGGCGTGGACGTCGGACGACCAGAACAGGCCGCCTGTGCGCTGCGAGCCCAGATAAGCCGCACGGGCGAGGATCATGTTGCGGAAGGTCGGCCGATCCCGCTCCGATCCTTCAGCAACGCCAGATGTGTGAACCAGCGGATAGAGGTTATGATAGCGGTCGCCCGAGCCCCGTGCATACCAGTAGCCGTCGGGGATCAGGTCCGGCTCGGTCTCGTCCAGCCACAGCCAGTCGAAGCCCTGGCTAAGGATATTGTCGCGCACCGTGCTCCAGAACCATTGCCGCGCGTCCGGATTGGTGCTGTCGATCAACGCGCCGGCGCGGTCGTAGCGCATCGGCAGGCCGTCGATCGGATTGCCATCCTTGTCGTGCAGCAGCCAGCCCTTCGTCGCCAGCATGTCGAAATAGCGGGATTCCCGCTCGAAGCGCGGCCAGACGCTGATGATCGAGCGCATGCCCATCGCCTTCAGCGTATCGTTCATGCCCTTGGGATCGGGGAAATAGGTGCGATCGATGTCGATCTGTCCCATGCGGGTCCAGTAGAACCAGTCGAGCACCATCACGTCGAGCGGCAGGTTCCGCTGGCGATAGCCCTTGGCGATGTCGAGCAGTTCCTGCTGGCTTTCGTAGCGCGCCTTGCTCTGGATGAGGCCGAACCCGGCCTTGGGCGGCAGCGGCGTCGCGCCGGTCAGCCGGGCATAGCCGGCATAGAGATCGTCGGTCGTCTTGCCGGTGATGACGAAAAAGGACACGCGCTCTCCGACCTGGCTTTGCCAGCGGGTCGCGGAGTGAAGGCCAGGCCATACCAGCGTTCGGGCCGGATTGTCCCAGACGATGCCATAGCCCTTGTTGGTGACCATGAAGGGGACACAGACCGTTTCGCCCGCCGGCGCGTCATAATGATGCTGGCAGTCTATCTGGCGGCCGCGCAGGTCGAGCACGCCCTCCTGGTTCTGACCGAGGCCATAATAATGTTCGTCGGCAGGGGAGTCGAAGGTCGCGCCGACCTTGAACGTCTTTTCCCCGTTCACCGTGACGGGCGCCATCTCCCAGCCGGTCATCTTCGTCAGCAGCGCGCCACCCGCATCGCTGATCGACAGGCTGACGGGCGGCAGGGAGGGCGCGAAATAGCGGTCCATCTGCGTGGGCGCCTTGGGCCAGGGTTTCGCATCGACGGTCAGCGTCAGCGCCGAGGAGGTGAAGATGTCGCCGCTCGCGTCGGTGCGGTGCGTCCAGCCAGCGGCATCCGCCTTCGCGATCGGCCCGTCGCCCGGGGGTGCTTCGGCCAGCGCCTTGTCCAGAGCGATGGTGACGCGCACGATATTGGGCGCATAGGGTTCGATGGCGACGCGGCTTCCATTCCGGTCCAGCAGGGCCATGGGTTCCGCCAGCGCGGGGCTTGCGCCTGCAAGGCAGGCGATCGCCGCGGCCGTTATCGTCAATCTCGTCATTGCTTCACTCCCCCTGCCTGACGCACCCGCCCGATCTTGCCGGCTGAAGCGGCATGCGCCAGTGCGCCTAAAGTCGTAGATCATGCCGCGAGCACGCCGTGACCGGCCGCGAACGACGCGAAAAGATCCGGCCAGACGGCTCCTTGCTTGGACTTCGGAAGCTTGACGCCGAAGCCGTGACCGCCATCCTCGAACATGTGCAGCGCGACCGGCCGCTGCGCCGCTTCCATCGCGGAGAAGAGGGCAATGGCATTGGCCGGCGGGACAAGCATGTCGTCCGCCGCGTGGAAGATGAAGAGGGGCGGGGTCGCGGTATCGACGCGCCTGTCCACGGAGTGGGTGCGGCGCAAGGTTTCGCTGGCACCGGCGCCCAGGAGATTGTCGCGTGATCCGGCATGGGTGAAGGGCGCGTCCAGACTGACGACCGGATAGCCTAAGCCCACGACGTCGGGGCGCGCGGAAAGCCGGTCGGCATCATCCACGGGACCATAGACCTGTTCGCTATGGCGGGTGGCGAGCGACCCTGCCAGATGACCCCCTGCCGAGAAGCCCAGCGCGCCCACTCTTTCGGGATCGACCCCAAGTGTCTTCGCTCGCGCGCGGATCAGGCGAACGGCGCGCTGCGCGTCCTGCAACGGGACGTCTTCCCGCCGGATCCAGCCTTCTGCCGGCAGGCGGTAGAGCAGGATGAAGGCGGTGATGCCGCGTGCATTGAGCCAGGCGGCCTGGCTGGTCCCTTCATTGTCGTAGGACAGGAATTCATAGCCGCCGCCCGGCATGACGAGCATCGCCGCGCCGTTGGGCCGCGCGGGGCGGCGCACCACCATCACCGGGCGATCGATGCCGCGAACCCAGCGGTCGGGATGAGCGGGGTCGTCATTGCGCGGCTCGATCGAGCGGACGATCTTGGCGTCCGTCTTTCCGGGCGGCGGTCCGGGCCAAAGGTCGATGATCTCGTCACCTGCCATTGTCTGCGCTCCTGCGAGGTGCGGCAGCGCGGCGACCCCCAAGGCGATCATCGCGTTGCGGCGGTCCATTCCCATCATCGGTCATCCTCCCCTCAACGCCCGAGGCGCCTCTTCGGCTAAAGGCGGATGTGAGGATAAATGTATGAGTATTGAAGAAGGAGCAAGTCACTCTTTTGTAGGGCAGCGTTGGGGAGCGCCTCTTTTCCCTTAACTTCGCACATTTCCCGCCGAAATTGACATAAAATGTCGCATGTCGGAAATCATCGAAACGCTTTCATCATGGTAGCGGCAAGGGAATCTGTAGGACAGAATCAGGCCATGCTGATGATCCGCACGTCGCCTTGGCGACTGATCGGGCGGACCACGACAGTGTCGCCGATCCGGTCCAGACCAAGTTCGACCGATCCCTCGCCGAGTCTCAGGCGGCCGATGTGGAGGCCTTGCAGGAAGGATGGCAGAATCGGGTTGCAGAGCGCGATGGTGCCTGCGCCGATATCGAAGCGAATGCCGAGGCAGGACTGCAGCAGCGAGAGCGGCGTCGCCGCCGACCAGGCCTGCGGGCTGCAGGCCACGGGATAGAAGGTCGGTCCCTGCGAGCGGCGACGGGGGAAGCCGCAGAACAGTTCGGGCAGGCGCATGAGATCGACATAGGTGGCGGCCGCGAACATCCCTTCGAATATCTGGGAGGCTTCGCGGCGGAAGCCGTAGCGCGCGAAGCCGGCGGCGATCAACGCATTGTCGTGCGGCCAGATCGAGCCGTTATGATAGCTCATGGGGTTGTAGCGCGCCTCGGTGGATGCAATGGTCCGGATGCCCCAGCCCGAGAACGAGGCGGGCGCCATGAGCGTCCGCACCACCGATTCGGCACGATGCTCGAAGGCGAGGCCGGTGAGCAGGACATGCCCGGCATTGGAGGAGCGGACGCAGCACGGCCGTTTTTCGCCATCCAGTGCCAGCACATAGGTGCCGAGCTGGGGATCGAAGAAGGCGGCGTCGAACCGCTCCCGCATTCCCGCCGCCCGGTCGCGATAGAGGGTGGCGCGCGCCGCATCGCCCATTGCGTCGTGCATGCGGCTGGCGGCTTCCCAGGCACCATAGACATAGGCCTGCACCTCGGCCAGCGCGATCGGGCCGCGCGCGATGCTGCCGTCCGCATGGAAGATGGAATCGTGACTGTCCTTCCAGCCCTGATTTTGCAGGCCCTGGTCGGTCATGCGGCCATATTCGACGAAACCGTCGCCGTCCCGGTCGCCATGATCGTCGATCCAGCTGAGCGCGGCTTCGATCTGCGGCGCGATGCTGCGGATGAAATCGGTGTCTCCCGTCCGCTCCCAATAGGCACCGGCCAGCATCACGAACAAGGGCGTGGAATCGATGCTGCCATAATAATGGCGGAAGGGAACTTCGCCAAGTTCCGCCATCTCGCCATGCCGCACTTCGTGCAGGATCTTGCCGGGTTCGGCATCGGCGGCGGCGTCGAATCCGGTCGCCTGATGGGCGGCGAGATAGCCGAGAACGCCGCGCGCCAGCGCGGGATCGATCCACAGCATCTCCCACGCGGTGATGAGCGCGTCGCGGCCGAACACCGTGCTGAACCAGGGAATGCCTGCATAGGGGTAGGGGCCGTGCGCCGTGTCGGTCGACAGCATGGCGATGTCGGCGAAGGAGCGGGATGACACTTCGTTGAAGAGGTCGTTGGACGAGCGGATGCGCGCCGAACGCGCCCGCGCCTGCCGCGACGCCTGCATCGCTTCTCGCAGCGCCCGCAGCAGCTGGACGGAGAGGCTTTCCGCACGCGTTTCGACGGGAGCGCAGGCGACCCGAAGGAAGATTGTGCAGCGCTTGCCGGGCGCTACGGTCACGCGGAATTGCGCGTGATTTTCGCTCAGCAAGTCGGGGGCCGGTTCGAATTGGATATGGGTGAAGCGGTCGCGGTCGTCCCGCCCCGTATAGCCGAGCAGCACATCCGCCGCGCCGACCACCGGCGCCTGCATCTCGCCCCGCCGCAGCCGGGTCATGCCGCGAATTTCGAACAGATCGGCAAAATCGGCGGCGAAATGCAGGTCGAGCTGGACGTTTTGCGTCTCCGTGTCGAAATTGCGCAGGGTCAGCCGTTCATAGACCGCGCCCTGCCACAGAAAGCGGGTGCGGCGGACGTGGATAAGATCATGCTCGACCGCCCTGCGCCCATCGGCCCCCGGAAAATCCGGGTTGGTGAGGTCGCATGTGAGCATCAAATTGTCGTCGCGCAGCGCGGAGCTGAGCAGGATCGGGCGCAGGCCCGCCAGCGTCAGGTAGAAATGCGAAAGATGGCGGGTGTCGCGATGATAGAGCCCCTCGGGACTGCCCGGCCCTGCGATGGCGTCGCCGCTATGGTCGAACACGGCGAAACTGTCATCATGCTTGAGCGTGCGCGGCCGACGTTCGGCGAGCGATGCCGTTGCGGGGATGAAGAACTGCGTCTGTCCCTGCGACAACTGCTGGCCCGGATCCAACCCCGGTCCGAACGCGCCAGATGAGGGCTGACCGATTTCGGCAAGGGTCATGGGGAGACCTCCATCAGGCAATAAGCAGTCCGGGCGTGGCGGCGCGGTGCCTAGCGAGGCTAGGAGTCGCGGCGCTGGCGGCAATGATGTCCTGATAGAGCGCCACATAATCACGCGCCATCCGTTCCGCCGTGAAGCGTGCATCAAAGGCGGCGCGCACGCGGGCGCGGTCAAGAGCGACAGCCTGATGCACCGCATCCACCGCCTCCTCCTCCCGATCGACGATGATGCCCGATAGGCCATGATCGATGATTTCGGGCACCGATCCGCAGCGGAAGGCGACGACGGGCGTCGCGCAGGACATCGCCTCGATCATGACGAGGCCGAAGGGTTCGGGCCAGTCGATCGGGAAGAGCAGGGCAGCAGCGTTGCCGAGGAATTCGGCCTTCTGCTGTTCGTTGATTTCGCCGACGAATTCTACCAGCGGATTGCCTTCGACCAGCGGCGCGATCTCCCGGTCCCAATAAGCGCGATCGACATTGTCGATCTTCGCCGCGATCTTGAGCTTCATGCCCGCCGCCATCGCGATGCGGATGGCGCGGTCGGGGCGTTTTTCCGGCGAGATGCGGCCAAGGAAGGCCAGATAATCCTTGTCGCCGCCGATATTGGCGGGCAGCAAGTCGGCGGGCAGGCCGTGATAGATGGTGCGGCCCCAGTTGACCGGCGGCATCGGCAGGCGCTGGTGATCGGAAATCGACACCAGGCAATGATCCGGGAAAGCGCGATAGAAGGGGACCAGATCGGGTAGGTCGAGCCGGCCGTGCAGCGTCGTCAGCGACCGGTCGAGCATGCCCTGCACCATGGGCATGTGAATGACGTCGATGTGAAAATGCAGGAAATCGAAATCGTCGGCGCGGCGGCGGACTTCATCCAGCAGGATCATATGGTGCGGCACCGCATCCTGCACATGCGGGTTGAGGCGCAGCGCGGTGGTGGTGATGGGCACCAGCTTGGCCGCCGTCCGGGAATCGCCGCTGGCGAACAGGGTGACATCGTGCCCCTGCGCCACCAGTTCCTCAGTCAGGTAGGACACGATCCGTTCCGTGCCGCCGTAGAATTTGGGCGGTACGCTTTCGGCGAGCGGGGCGATCTGGGCAATCTTCATGCACGGCTTCCTTCTTGCAGCGCGCGCCGCCCCCGCCGGCGTCATCCACGGCAAGAAAGCATGATAATGATCGAGGTTGCATGGACCGCACATATTTTCCCGCACGCGCGAAGATGTTAGGCGGGGCGGGCCCCTATCGGTGCGACGATGCCATGCCTATGTGAAGGGCATCAGCGGCTGGGCCGCACGAGGGAGAGTAGATCCTATGCAGGACGATCCGATCGTCATCATCGATTATGCCCGCACGCCGATGGGCGGGTTCCAGGGCGCCCTGTCGGCGCTGAAGGCGACGGACCTTGGCGCGGCCGCCGTGAAAGCCGCGGTCGAGCGGGCGGGAATCGCCGCGGATGCCGTGGACCGCATCTACATGGGTTGCGTGTTGCCGGCAGGCCTGGGCCAGGCCCCGGCCCGCCAGGCGGCGATCGGTGCGGGGCTTGGCCTCAATACGGAAGCGACGACGGTCAACAAGATGTGCGGATCAGGCATGCAGGCGGCGATCATGGCGCAGGAGGCGCTCGCCAGTGGCGCTGTCGACGTCGTGATCGCCGGCGGCATGGAAAGCATGACCAACGCCCCCTATGCGCTGCCCAAGCATCGCTCTGGCGCGCGCATCGGCCATGATCGCATCATCGACACGATGATGATGGATGGGTTGGAAGACGCCTATGAGCCGGGCAAGGCGATGGGCGTGTTCGCCGAAGAAGCGGTGCGCGACTATCAGTTCACGCGGGAGGAGCAGGACGCCTATGCCATCCGCTCGCTCGAACGTGCCAATGCCGCGATCGGCAGCGGCGCTTTCGCGCGGGAGATCACGCCCGTCACGGTGAAGGGTAGGGGTGGCGAAACAGTGATCGATGCCGACGAACAGCCGGGGAAGGCCAAGCCTGACAAGATTCCCTCGCTCAGGCCCGCCTTCGCCAAGGACGGGACGATCACGGCGGCCAATGCCTCCTCCATTTCCGACGGCGCGGCCGCGCTGGTGATGACGCGGGCGAGCGTCGCGGAACGGCTGGGGCTGAAACCGGTGGCGCGCGTGGTCGCGTCGGCCGCTCACGCGCATGAGCCGTCCAGGTTCACCACGGCGCCGGTGCCGGCGATGCGCAAGCTGCTGGAAAAGGCGGGATGGTCAGTCGGCGACGTTGACCTGTTCGAGGTCAACGAAGCCTTTGCCGTGGTCGCGATGATCGCGGCACGGGAGCTGGGCATCCCGGACGAGAAGCTCAATGTCAATGGCGGCGCGACCGCGCTTGGCCATCCCATCGGGGCGTCGGGCGCGCGCATATTGGCGACCTTGATCGCGGCCCTCGAAAGGCGCGGCCTCAAGCGCGGTGTCGCGAGCCTGTGCATCGGTGGGGGCGAGGCGACCGCCATGGCGGTCGAACTGGTCTGAGCAGTAGGGCGGCGGCTCCGTTGGGAACCGCCGCGCCGTTCCTTGTCAGGCTGCGTCGACCATCACGATCTCGCTATCCTCGATCGCGGTGACATGGATCACGTCCATGTCGCTGATCGCCGCGCCATCGCGCGCGTTCACCTGCACATCGTCGATCCGGATCGCGCCCGTCGCCGGCACCAGATAGGCCTTGCGGTCGCGCCCGATGGGATAGTCGGCGCTTTCGCCTGCCTTCAGCGTCGCCGCCACCACCTTTGCATCGGTGCGGATGGGCAACGCGTCGTCGTCATTGGCATAGCCCGACGCCAGCGTCACGAAATGCCCCGCGCGTTCGCCCTTGGGGAAGGGGCGGGCGCCCCAGCTCGGCGCTTCGCCGTCACGGGTGGGCACGATCCAGATCTGGAAGATCTTTGTCGTCACATCCTCCAGATTATATTCCGAGTGGCGGATGCCGGTGCCTGCGCTCATCACCTGAACGTCGCCCGCTTCGGTGCGGCCCTTGTTGCCCAGGCTGTCCTCATGCGTGATTGCGCCTTCGCGGACATAGGTGATGATTTCCATGTCGCGATGCGGGTGCGGCGGAAAGCCGGTGTTGGGTGCGATCGTGTCGTCGTTCCAGACGCGCAGATTGCCCCAGTGCATCCGCGCCGGGTCATGATAGCCGGCGAAGGAAAAATGATGCTTGGCGTCGAGCCAGCCATGGTTTGCGCCGCCAAGTCCGTCGAAGGGGCGAAGGTCGATCATGCTATGTCTCCTACAGCGAGGGCGGAATGCCCCGGTCGTTGGAGAATGCTTTATCTCTTGCGCGCTTTTGCGATCAGAGGGATAAATTCCATGATCATGTTCGAGGAAATGGAAAAGTGAACAACCCGGGCACACCGACATTCGACCAGTTGCGGATCTTCCTGACCATTGTCGACACCGGCAGTTTCGCGGCCGCCGCGCGGAAGCTCAATCGGGCCGTGTCCGTCATCAGCTACGGCATCGGCAATCTGGAGGCGCAACTGGGCCTGTCGCTGTTCGACCGGGAGGGGACGCGCAAGCCCACGCTGACCGTGGCGGGCCGTGCGCTGCTGGCGGAGGCGCGCAGCATATCCCATGGCATCGATGGGCTGCGAGCGAAGGTGAAGGGGCTGCTCGACGGGCTGGAAGCGGAGGTCGATCTGGCGGTGGACGTGATGCTGCCGGCCGAACGCCTGGGCAAGGTGTTGCGCGCCTTTGCCGGGGCCTTCCCGACGGTGCAATTGCGATTGCATATGGAGGCGCTGGGCGCGATCACCGCCATGGTGCTGGACCGCAAGGCGGTGATCGGCATATCAGGCCCTTTGTCGGCCGGGGTGGAGGGGATCGAGTGCGTGGCGACCGGATCGGTGCCGATGGTGCCGGTCGCCGCCCCCGACCATCCGCTCGGCCGTATGGGCGCGATCCCGCCAGGTGCGGGGCGGGACCATATCCAGCTTGTGCTGTCGGACCGGTCACGCTTCACGGAGGGCCGCGACTTTGCCGTCAGCAGCCCCAAGACCTGGCGCCTCGCCGATCTGGGCGCGAAACATTCGCTGCTGCGGGAAGGGGTGGGATGGGGCAATATGCCGCTGCCGATGATCGAGCCCGATCTGGTGGCGGGGACGCTGGTGCGGCTCGCTATGCCCGATCAGCCCGGTGGCACCTATCGCTTTTCGGGCATCTGGCGGCGCGACACCCCGCCGGGGCCTGCGGCAAGCTGGCTGATCGACCAGTTTACGGCGCTGGGCCGCGATGACCGAGAACTGGACGGGATGGGCGATATCTAGGCCGGAGACTTCGCTTGGGGGTGGAGCGCGCAGGCAGCCGTGCCCAGCAGGACCAGAATCCCGGCGAGGAACAGCGGCACGGCAAGCCCGGTCGCCATGACCAGCGCGGCGCCGAGGGCGGCACCGGCGAAGATCGCGGCAACGCTGGCGATCCGGCGCATCCAGTTGGGGTTGCCGCCACCCGCCAGCGTCGAATCCGCCGCCAACCCGGTCAGGGTCAGCGTCAGCACCGTGGTCGTCAGGTCCGGCACCTTGAGCGCGCGGATCGTTGCGTTGCGGAATCCCATCGCAAGCCCGGTCAGCGCAATGACGGCATAGAGCGCCGGGGCAGGGGACTGGGACGCGATGTCGAAGCGAACCGCTGCGGCCGCCGCTGCCCACAGGAGCGCGGCTTCCACCAGCGCGGCGACCGTGAGCCAGCGGCGGAGGGGCAGCCCGGCATGATGGATGCTGATCCGTCCGCCGACCAGCGCACCGACCAGGAAAGCGGCGATTGCGACGAGGTAGGAGGGGGCGTGGAAACCGGGCGTGCCGACCGCTGCAAAGCCCAGGAACACAATGTTGCCCGTCATGTTGGCGGTGAACACCTTGCCCAGGCCAAGGACGCTGATCGCATCGACCAAGCCTGTGGTGACGGAGAGCAGCAGCAGGAGCCAGGGCAGGGGAGAGGCGCTCTTGTCCATCGTGGCGGGCCTTTGGAAAAGGGGAGCGGATCGATGGACCCGCTCCCCGGAAAATCAGCCCTTGATGAAGGCCAGTAGGTCGGCGTTCAGCACATCGGCATTCACCGTCAGCATCCCGTGCGGATAGCCTTCATAGATTTTGAGCGTCGCGTTCGGCAGCAGGTCCGCCTGCAACAGGCCCCCATTCTTGTAGGGCACGATCTGATCGTCGTCGCCGTGCAGGACCAGCGTGGGCACCGTGATAGCCTTCAGATCGTCGGTCTGGTCGGTCTGGGAAAAGGCCTTGATACCCTGATAATGAGCAAGTGTGCTGCCCATCATGCCCTGCCGCCACCAATTGTCGATCACGCCCTGCTGCACGTCCGCGCCCTCCCGATTGAAGCCGTAGAAGGGGCCGCTGGCGACATCGCGGAAGAATTGTGCGCGATTGGCGGCGAGGCCCGCGCGCAGGCCATCGAACACGTCCATCGGCAGGCCGCCGGGATAGCGATCGGTCTTGACCATGATCGGCGGGACAGCGCTCACCAGCACCGCCTTCGCGACCCGGCCCTGCGGGATGCCATGGCGGGCGACATAGGCCGCCACTTCGCCGCCACCGGTGGAATGGCCGATATGGATGGCGTTGCGCAGGTCGAGATGCGCGGCCACCGCCGCGGCGTCGGCGGCATAATGGTCCATGTCGTGGCCGAAATCGACCTGGGCCGAACGGCCATGGCCGCGGCGGTCATGGGCGATGACGCGATAGCCCTGCGAAAGGAAGAATAGCATCTGCGCGTCCCAGTCGTCGGACGACAGGGGCCAGCCATGGTGGAACATGATCGGCTGGGCATCCTTGCTGCCCCAGTCCTTGTAAAAAATGTCGACGCCGTCGCTCGTGGTCACGAAATTCGTCATGGCACTGTCCTTTGTTCAAGAGGTCGGCACCGGATCGTCCGGCGTGCAGCCTTTGTAGTCCAAAGACGTGACAGGATAGTATCGATATAAATTCACCCGAACTATTCGATAAAATAGAACAGCCCGCAGCGGCTGACCGCTGCGGGCTGTGCGATTAGCCTTCAGCTCTGTCAGGCCGCCAGATCGAACCGGTCCGCGTTCATGACCTTGACCCAAGCGGCGACGAAATCCTTGACGAACTTCTCGCCGGCATCGGCCGAGGCATAGACTTCCGACAGCGCCCGCAACTGGGAGTTTGCGCCAAAGGCGAGATCGGTGCGGGTCGCGGTCCATTTTTGCTGGCCGCTGGCGCGATCGGTGCCGACGAACGTCTCATCGCCCTCGTCATCCACCTGCTTCCAGGCCGTATTCATGTCGAGCAGGTTGACGAAAAAGTCGTTGCTCAACTGCCCGACCCGATCCGTCAGGACGCCGTGCTTCGACCCGCCATGATTGGCGCCCAGCACGCGCAGGCCGCCCACCAGCACCGTCATTTGCGGCGCCGACAAGCCGAGCAGCTGCGCCCGATCGACCAGCAGTTCCTCCGTCGGCACGTTGAAGCGCACCTGCAGATAGTTGCGAAAACCGTCGGCCTTGGGCTCAAGCACGTCGAAGTTGTCGGCGTCTGTCTGCGCGTCGGTCGCGTCGACCCGGCCGCCGGTGAAGGGAACGGTCAGGCTGTGGCCCGCTGCCTTTGCCGCAGCCTCGATACCGACGCTGCCGCCCAACACGATGAGATCGGCGATGGAGACGTTGCCCGCATCCTTCGCAATGCCTTCATAGACGGACAGCACCCGCGCCAGTTCGGCCGGTTCGTTGACGTCCCAGTCCTTCTGCGGCGCAAGGCGGATGCGCGCACCGTTGGCGCCGCCGCGATGGTCAGATATCCGGTAGGTGACGGCGCTCGCCCAAGCGGTCTTGACGAGATCCTGCACGGACAGGCTCGACGCCGCGATCCGGTCCTTGAGCGCGGCCGCGTCCGCTTCGCTGAGGCCAGGGTGGACCGCCTGCGGCAGCGGATCCTGCCAGATCAGATCCTCGGCCGGCACGTCCGCGCCCAGGTAACGCGCCTTTGGTCCCATGTCGCGATGGCACAGCTTGAACCAGGCGCGGGCGAAGGCGTCGGCGAAATAAGCGGGATCGGCGCGGAACTTCTCCATGATCTCGCGATATTTTGGATCGACCTTCATCGCCATGTCGGCGGTGGTCATCATCGTCGGCACCTTGACGCCGGGCGTGTGCGCCTTGGGGGCCAGCGTCTCTTCCGGATTGCCGACCGGCTGCCATTGTTTGGCTCCGGCCGGGCTACGCACCAGTTCATACTCATGGTCAAGGAGCATGTCGAAATAGCTCATGTCCCAGCTGATGGGCGTCGGCGTCCAGGCGCCCTCGATGCCGCTGGTGATCGTATGGTCGCCAAAGCCGCTTTCATGCCCGCTCTGCCAGCCAAGCCCCTGTTGCGCGATGTCCGCGCCCTCAGGCTCCGCGCCCACCTTGGAGGCATCGCCGGCGCCATGCGCCTTGCCGAACGTATGGCCGCCGGCGGTCAACGCGACGGTCTCGTCGTCATTCATGCCCATCCGCGCGAAGGTTTCGCGGATGTCGCGCGCGGATTGCAGCGCGTCGGGCTTGCCGCCCGGACCTTCGGGATTGACGTAGATGAGGCCCATCTGGATCGCGGCGAGGGGGCTTTCAAGCGCGCGCCCTTCCTCCTCGTCAATGCGGGTCAGATTGCCTTCCTGACCGACCCACTGTTCCTCCGTGCCCCAATAAATGTCCTTTTCGGGCTCGAACACGTCCTCGCGGCCGCCGCCGAAGCCGAACACCGGCCCGCCCATCGATTCGATCGCGACATTGCCGGTCAGGATCATGAGGTCGGCCCAGCTCAGCTTCTGGCCATATTTCTGCTTTATCGGCCATAAAAGTCGGCGGGCCTTGTCGAGATTGGCATTGTCCGGCCAGCTGTTGAGCGGCGCGAAGCGCTGCGATCCGGACGATGCGCCGCCGCGCCCGTCGCCCGTGCGGTAGGTGCCCGCCGAATGCCAGGCCATGCGGATGAAGAAGGGGCCGTAATGGCCATAGTCGGCCGGCCACCAAGGCTGGCTGTCGGTCATCAATGCGCGCAGGTCCGCCTTGACGGCTTCCAGGTCGAGCGACTTGAAGGCGGTGGCATAATCGAAATCCTTGTCGAGCGGATTGCCCGAAAGGCCGTTCTGCTGAAGGATGTCGAGGGACAGCTGGTTGGGCCACCAGTCCCGATTGGTGCGTCCGAGCAGGGTACGCAGCGCGCCCGGTTCCTTCATCGGACAGCTCAGGGGATCTGTCGTCTTGGCATCCATTTCCATTCTCCTCTCATACTCCCCCGCTCGAATTTCTAGATCGGCTCCATGACGGAAGAAAGGCGGGAAAATCACTTTGTCTGATCGACAGAGTTGCTCGTCCAACCCATCGCATATTAGTGCGATAACAAGGATTATGTTAATACCGATACCATAACTGTCCATGTAAACTGTGTCCAGTGTGATGGCGAAAGGCTTGCAGTCACGGGGGTCTTTCAACAGTATCAGCGACCGTGTCCACTCCGTTCGCTACGACGCCC
>NZ_JBHTLS010000105.1:0-23762 GCF_042678845.1 Sphingobium olei
CAAAACCAACATCCCGATCTCGCCGCCTGAACATCCAGACGGCTGTTTAAGCTATCGAAATGAGGGGTCCCTTTTAGACGCCGATCACCCCGCTAACGGGGTCCTTTTTGCACGCCGATTCACATCGAGGAAGGCATCGACTGCGTTCTGCGCGCCGGCGTTCTTCCGGATTCCTCACTCGTGGGTCGGAAGGTGGCCGAGTCGGAGCAGATGACCCTGGCGAGCCCAGCCTATCTCGCGCGTTTCGACGTTCCATTGGGCCTGGATGATCTCACTGAGCATCGCATGGTCGCTTACGCGGCTTCCGCCTCAGGTCAGCCCTATCCACTCGACTTCGAGGTAGAGGGGGGTGTGCGAGAGGTCATGCTGCCGTTCGATGTGACCGTTCGTGGGGCCGAAATCTACACGGCAGCGGGCGTTGCCGGTCTCGGACTCATCCAGGTTCCGCGCTACCGCGTGCAGCACCAGATTGATGCAGGCGAACTCGTTCCGGTCCTCCGGCATAATCCACCGCCGCCTATGCCGATATCTGTGCTTCACCCCGGGCAACGTCATATATCGCCGCGGACGAGGGTGTTTGCAGACTGGTTGACAGCCTTGTTTGAGCGACTTCAGACAGAAAGACGGCTGTGAGCCGCGCCACAGTCTGGCGCCGTCATCCGGCGAGGCGGCTACCCGACTTGCTCGCCAGCAAGGCTGGGCGATGACGGCGCGATGCCGCGATGAAGCATCTCGTCACGAATGGCGGCCGCGTCCGGCCCTATGTCCGCTTTCTGCAGCAGATTGAGTGTGATCACTTGGTCGACGATCTCGACCATCGTCCCGAGAAACAGAATTCCATCCATCCGATCTCGCCGCTGGCCGACCCGGCGTCGTTGCCGCGCTAACCGCTCATCCCAATTTATGTCGACATCTCGAGCGGGCGCCGAAGCAAGCCCATAGAGTGCCTGGGTTGCCGAGGCATCCGTAGCAAGAGGGGTCATCTCGTGTCCAAAGCCCGCTCGCAGGTACCCGCCACCAGTGATTCGTGTCGTCCGGGAAATCCACTCGCCATCGTCTTCGGTATCGCGCGTTTGTCGCTGGCGCGCGCCAGGCGCTTTCGCTTGCGTTCTTCCTATACACTTCCAACGGGCGAAGCGGTCGGGAGCCACTTGAAGGTGGCCACCTAAATCATTGAAATGCGGGGGAAAATGGTGCTGCCGGTGAGGATTGAACTCACGACCTCAGCCTTACCAAGGATGCGCTCTACCACTGAGCTACGGCAGCACTCATTTCAGGTCCGGAGCGCGACGCGCTGCGGAGGCCGGGCCTATGACCGCCCGGCCGTGCGATGTCAAGGCGGGTTGCGGCCGCTCGCGCATTTTGCTTATGCGGCAGGCATGATCGAAACGCAGGACGAGAAAAAGGCGAGGCTGGCTCAGGCGTTGCGCGACAATCTCCGCCGCCGCAAGGCCCAGGCGAGAGAGAGCGTAGCGCCCCCTCCCGCCCAAGATCGCAAGGATTAGTCGTCCGGGCAGAGCGGGGCGCAGGCGGCCGTCAGCCAGTCAAGCGCCTCATCCTCCAGCTGCGGACCGACCACGGCAAGGACGGCGGCGTGATAGGCGTCGACCCACTCCCGCTCTTCACGGCTCAGCAGATCGGTGACGATCAGGGCCCGGTCGATGGGCGCGAAGGTCAGCGTCTCGAAGCCGAGCATCTCCTTCTCTGCGCCTTCAATTGCGCGCTCCCCGACCAGCACAAGATTTTCGATCCGGATGCCATATTCGCCGGTCTTGTAATAGCCCGGCTCGTTGGACAGGATCATGCCGGGCACCAGAGGCTCGTCGCCGCCGCCGAAGGTGGCGATGCGCTGCGGCCCTTCATGCACCGACAGGAAGCTGCCGACGCCATGGCCCGTGCCATGGGCGTAATCCAGCCCCTCGGCCCAGAGATATTGGCGGGCAAGCGCATCGAGCTGGCCGCCGCGCGTGCCCTTAGGGAATATCGCACGGGCGAGGGCGATATGGCCCTTCAGCACCAGCGTGAAGCGGTGCTTCATCTCATCCGTCGGCGAGCCGACAGCGATGGTGCGGGTGACGTCCGTCGTTCCGTCGCGATACTGCCCGCCGGAGTCGACCAGGTAGAGGGTGCCGGTTTCGATCGGCCGGTTGGTGCTTTCCTCCACCCGATAATGGACGACAGCGCCGTTGGGGCCGGCCCCGCTGATCGTGTCGAAGGACAAATCCTCCAGCAACCCCGTATCCTTGCGGAACGCCTCCAACCGGTCCGAAGCGGAGAGTTCGGTCAGGCCGCCCTTGGGCGCCTCGACCGATATCCAGTGGAGGAAGCGGCTTAATGCGGCGCCGTCCCTTGCCTGTGCCGCCTTGTGTCCGGCAATCTCCGTATCGTTCTTGATCGCCTTAGGCAGCACGGCGGGATCGCGGAGCGGCAATATCTTCGCGCCACCGGCATCCAGCGCTTCGAAGATCGCGGCAACGGCGCGCTCGGGATCGGCAATCACCGTTTTGCCTTCAAGGTCCGCCAGGGCGTCGGCGAAGGCGGCGCGATCGTGAATGCGAACGCCATTGCCCAGATGCTTGGCGACGGCCTCGTCCATCTTCTCCGGCGCCACGTAGAGATCGGCGGTGGCGTCGGCATGAACGATGGCATAGGCCAGAGCGACGGGCGTGCGGTCGACGTCCTTGCCGCGGATGTTGAAGGTCCAGGCAATGGAATCGAGCGCGGACAGGACCGCTGCGTCGGCCTTCTTCGTCGTCAGCCAATCCGCCATCTCGGCGCGCTTCTGCGCCGCGCTTCGCCCAGCAAAACGATCGTCGTGGACCACCAGCCGCGCGCTGCTGGGGGCCGGGCGGTCCGGCCAGATCGCATCCACCGGATTGGTGTCCACGGCGACAAGCTCAGCCCCTTTCTCCGCCAACGCCTCGCTCGCCTGCTTCACCCATGCCCGGGTATGGAGCCAGGGATCGTAGCCGATGCGCGCGCCCTGCGCCGCATGGTCCTTCAGCCAGGCGGCGATCGATGTCTGCGGTACGCTTTCATATTGCCAATGGGCTCCGTCCACCTGCTCGCGCACCTGCAACGTATATCGACCGTCCACGAAGATCGCCGCTTCCTCCGGCAGCACCACCGCGCTGCCCGCCGACCCCTGAAAGCCCGTTAGCCAGGCGAGACGCTGGGCATAGGCGCCGACATATTCGCTCATATGCTCGTCGGTCAGCGGCACCACGAAGCCGTCGAGCTTCTGGCGCACCAGCTGCGCGCGCAGCGCCTTCAGGCGATCTTCATAACTGGACATTGAACTTTCCTTGGATCATTCCGGCCACTTGCACCGGCCGTAAAGTCGACAACATAGAGGGGCAGCCGCGCTTATGCCAGCACTGCCCGCCGTCTGGACCATGGATAGTTAATGACAGATCAAAGCCCACCGCCCGTCGCCGAACGCCGTCCTCACAGCTTCACCCATCATGGCATCACCGTAGAGGATCCCTGGGCATGGCTGCGCGACCCTGGTTATCCCGAGGTCAGGGACAAGGATGTGCTTGCCTATCTGGAGGCGGAGAATGGCTGGTTCGAAACCGCCATGGCTGCGCGCAAGCCGCTGATCGAAAGCCTGTTTCAGGAGATGAAGGGGCGCATCAGGGAAGATGACAGCTCCGTGCCCCAGAAGGACGGGGACTATATCTACTGGCGGGCGTTCGAGGCCGGCGCGCAATATCGCAAATGGTATCGAAAGCCGGTCGCGGGCGGCGCCGACCAACTCATCCTGGATGAACCCGCGCTGGCGGAGGGGCATGACTATTTCCGGCTGGGCGCCATGTCCGTCAGCCCGGATGGACGCTACCTCGCCTATGCGATCGACATCGACGGATCGGAACGGTTCGAGGCCCGGATCAAGGATCTGACCACTGGAGAGATCCTGCCGGAGGCGATCCCTGATACGCTGTCGTCGCTGGTCTGGACGTCCGATAGCAAGGGCCTGCTCTACGGACTCGCCAACGAAAATTGGCGGACGGACAATGCGCGACTGCACTGGCTGGGACAGGATGTCGCAAGCGATGTCGAGCTGTTCCATGAGGATGATGAGGGATTCCGCGTCTCCATAGGCCTCACCTCATCGGAAAAATGGATCGTGATCGCGACTGGCGACCATGTGACGAGCGAAGCCTGGCTGGTGCCCGCAGGCGATCCGACCGCAAAGCCGCTCCTGGTCGCTGCCCGCCAGCCGGGCCGCGAATATGATGTCGATGAACATGAGGGCACGCTCTACATCCGCACTAACGATCTTCATCCCAATTTCCGGCTGGTGAAGGCATCGCTCGATGCGCCCGACCGATGGGAGGAGGTGATCGCGCCAGACGCGCATTTCTATCTGACCGACTTCACCCTTTTCAAGGGCTTCTACGTCACCGAAGGGCGTCAGGACGGGCTCGACCAGATCGAGCTGCGCGATTATGCGACGCATACTCCAAAGCGCATTCCCTTTCCCGAGGCGAGTTATTCGGCGAGCCTTGACGACAATCCCGAATATGACGTGACCAAGCTGCGCATCGGCTATGAATCGATGGTCACGCCAGACACCATCTATGATTATCATCTTGCGACCGGCGCGCTGGAGGTGCTGAAGGTCCAGGAGATTCCGTCGGGCTATGATGCAAACCGCTACGCGACCGAACGGCTGATGATTCCGGCGCGGGACGGGACGGAGATCCCGGTATCGATCGTCTATCCGAACAATTTTCCCCGCGACGGCAGCGCACCGCTGCATCTCTATGGCTATGGCGCCTATGGCATCGCGATGGAGCCGGGCTTTTCCACAAGCCGCCTGTCGCTGCTCGACCGCGGCTTCGCTTTCGCGCTCGCGCATATCCGGGGCGGCGACGATCTGGGCCAGCAATGGTATCTCGATGGCAAGCTCGACAAGCGGACCAACACATTCACCGATTTCGTGGACGTCGCGAAGGGGCTGATCGAGCGCGGCTATACGGCCAGGCGTCGGATCAGCATTTCGGGCGGATCGGCGGGCGGTGAACTGATGGGCGCGGTCATTAACTCCGATCCCGACCTGTGGGGCGCGGTGGTGGCGCATGTGCCCTTCGTCGATGTACTGAACACCATGCTGGACGAGACATTGCCCCTGACGCCGGGGGAATGGCCGGAATGGGGCAATCCAGTCGAAGATGAGGCGGCTTTCCGGACCATCCTGGCCTACGACCCCTACAGCAATGTAACCGCACAGGATTATCCGCCCCTGCTGGTGACGGCCGGGCTCAACGATCCGCGCGTCACCTATTGGGAGCCGGCGAAATGGGTGGCGAAGCTGCGCGCGACCAAGACGGACGGCAACATGCTGCTGCTTAAGACCAATATGGGCGCGGGCCATGGCGGAAAGTCGGGGCGTTTTGAAAGCCTGCGCGAAACGGCCGAGGAGTTCGCCTTCATCCTGTGGCAATTGGGCATGGCTGACTGATGGCGTCTTCCTTCACTCGGCAGATCACCGCGCGGCCCGAGCATATCGACGTGCTTGGCCATGTGAACAACGCGGTGTGGGTGCAATGGATGGAGCAGATATCGGTCGAGCACTGGATGCAGGACGCCGATGCCGCCCATGTCGACGCCTATATCTGGGTCGTGACGCGGCACGAGATCGAATATCGCGGCAATGTGACCGTGGGGGAGACGGTGACCGGACGCACCTGGATACCCGATCCGCCGCGCGGTGCGCGGTTCGACCGCATGATCGAATTCACCGGCCCGGATGGAAAGCTGAAAGTATCCGCGCGGTCGACTTGGGCGATGATTGACAAGGAAAGCGGGCGATTGATGCGTATTCCGCCCGAAGTCGCAGCCCCTTTCCTGAACGTCAGATAAAGGAACCTTCAGTAAAGAGCGCTCGTTTCTACGCCGGTCACAAAGATGACAGGAGAGAGACATGCGTAAATATAATTCCACCATGCGCGGCCTCCTGGCCGCGACTGCACTGATTTTCACCGCGACTCCGGCTTTTGCCGGTGACGAGGAACGGGCACTGGCCGCTATCGCCGAAGCCAAGGGCAAGATTGCGGCGGCTGCCAAGCTCAATCCGTCGCCCGACGTCATCGCGCGCGCGAATGCCTCGCTGCGTCTGGCCGAGGAGCAGCTGAAGAGCGGCAAGGAGCAGAAGGCGATTACTTCCGCCATGGACGCGCAGGCCGCTGCCGACACCGCCATCGGTGAAGGCAAGCAGCGCGCCGAGGTCGACGCCCGTGTGCAGGCAGACGCGACGCTGAATGCGCAGCAGCAGGCCGATGCCGCCAATGCGCGCGCCGCTGTCGCCGAACAGGCAGCCGCTTCGGCCGCGGCGGACGCGCAGGCCGCTCGGGCGAGCGCGGCCTTGGCCGCCGCAACACCGCCAGCGACCACGACGGTGACGACCGAGACGGTCAAGACCGCCCCTGTGAAGACCACTGTCCGCAAGGCCGCGCCCAAGCGCAAGATCGTCCGCAAGACGAGCACCGCGCCCCGCACCGCTGTGGCCGAACGCACCACGACCACGGTGACGACGCAGAACTGACGCGTGGAGGCCCTCCTGACCTTTCCGTCAGGAGGGCCTCGCGATTTCGAACATATCCTCTATGCCTGCCTCGCTCCGCATGTCGGCCCGTTCGGCCGCCTGGCGCGCCCACATGGTGGCATACAGCCCGTCCGCCCGGAAGAGGTCCGCGTGACGGCCGCGCTCGACGATCTGTCCCTGATCCAGCACGATGATTTCGTCGGCGTCCACTACGGTGGACAGGCGATGCGCCACCACCAATGTCGTGCGTTTCCGGCTGATGTCGCGCAGAACGGTCTGGATTTCGGTTTCAGTGCGGCTGTCCAAGGCGCTGGTCGCTTCGTCCAGCACCAGCACCGGCGGGTCTTTCAGCAGCGTGCGCGCAATGGCAACCCTCTGCTTTTCGCCGCCCGACAATTTGAGGCCGCGTTCGCCCACGCGGGTGTCGTAACCTTGGGGCAGGCTCAGGATGAAATCGTGGATTTGCGCGGCCTTCGCCGCCGCCTCGATCTCCGCCTGGCTCGCGCCCTGCCGGCCATAGGCGATGTTGTAGCCGACCGTGTCGTTGAACAGCACCATGTCCTGCGGCACGATGCCGATCGCGGCGCGCAGCGACGCCTGCGTGACGGCGGAAATGTCTTGCCCGTCGATCGTCACCTGCCCGCCCTGAATATCGTAGAAGCGGAAGAGGATGCGCGCGATCGTGGACTTGCCCGCGCCGGACGGGCCGACGATCGCCAGCGTCCTGCCTGCCGGCACGGTGAAGCTGACGCCGTGGAGGATTTCGCGTTCCGGATCATAGCCGAAATGCACATCCTGGAACCGCACTTCGCCGCCCTTCACTGCGAGCGCGGGTGCGTCGGGGGCGTCGGCGATCTCCGCCTGCGTGTCGATCAGCTTGTACATCGCCTCCATATCGATGAGGCCCTGGCGGATGGTGCGATAGACCATGCCGAGCAGGTCGAGCGGCCGGAAAAGCTGCGACAGAAGCGTGTTCACCAGTACCACGTCGCCGGTCGAGAACTGCCCCCGGCTCCAGCCCCAGACGGTATAGGCCATCGCCCCCGCCATCATGAGGTTGGTGATGAGGGATTGCCCGACATTGAGCCAGGCGAGGCTGTTCTCGCTCTTGACCGCCGCCTGCGCGTAGCGGCGCATCGCCGTGCCGTAACGGTCCGCCTCCCGCTGTTCCGCGCCGAAATATTTGACCGTCTCGAAATTCAGCAGGCTGTCGACGGCATGGGCGACGGCGTTGGTGTCCATGTCCACCATGTCGCGGCGAAGCTGGTTGCGCCATTCGGTCACCGTGCGGGTGAACCAGATATAGGCCGCGACCATCGCCAGCGTGGCGATGACGATCTCGACCCCGAACTTCACCAGGAAGATGGCGCAGACCGCCGCCAGCTCCAGCACGGTGGGGGCGATGTTGAAGAGGAGGAAATAGAGCATCGTGTCGATGCTCTTGGTGCCGCGCTCCACGATCTTCGTCACCGCGCCGGTGCGGCGGTCCAGATGGAAGCGCAGCGACAGGCGGTGGAGGTGGACGAACACATCGTTCGACAGGCGGCGGCCGGCTTCCTGCCCCACCTTTTCGAAGACCGCATTGCGCAGATTGTCGAAGAGGACGCCGCCGAAACGCGCACCGGCATAGGCGATGACCAGCGCCATGGCGAGGCCGGCGGCGGGTTCCAGGCCGGGGGCCATCCGGTCCACCGCGCCCTTGTAGGCGAAGGGCATGGCGAGCGTCACCACCTTCGCCAGCAGCACGAAGACCATGGCCAGCGTGACCCGGCGGCGCAGCGCGGGCGCGTCCGCCGGCCAGAGATAGGGCAGGAAGCGGCGGAGCGTCTGCCAGATGGGCGGCAGCGGGGTCGTGTCGGGCGTCGAGGGCGGCATGAGGGTCCATGTAGGGATTTGTGAGGTTCGTTACAGCAGGCTTTTGCGGAGTGCGGCGGGGCGGCGACGATCTCCTACGAAGTTCACACCATAGCACACGCATTTCCGCGGTTTGCGCCCGTTACGCGTCCGCGACGCTCTCGCGACGCCTTACGAACGCGCTCGCAAAGCGTCACCGAAGCGTCCCGTCCTTGATGCAGCGATTGACGATGGCGGTGGCCATGGCCTCCAGCGCGAGCGGATGGGCGCGGTAATAGTCGTACATCCGCAGCGCCTCTGTCCAATTGGCGTCGAATTCCGTGCCCTTGAGCCTGGCGCGCAGGCGATGCGCGCTGGAGGGCGACATGCCGACCGCGCGGGCGGCGGTGCGCACGCTGCCGCTCTGCATCAGCGCGGCGACGAAACGGGCCTGGAGGGCGGGCGTCCAATGACCGCGCTTGGCGGACCGGGGACGGGGCGGATTGGGGGAAGAGGTCTGTTCCATCCAACAGGGTGGATCAGAAGAGGCGCGAATAGGAAAGGGTCAGGGGTCCAGATGATGGCGGAACCAGTCGGCGAGTTCCTCTTCGGAGAGGGTGCCGGCGGCGAGTTCGAGGAAGGCGACGACCAGTTCGGCGTCGGTGGCGGCGAGGCCAAAGCCGTTCAGCATGAGGAAGGTTTCGCTGACGACCGCAGCGATCCGCTTGTTGCCGTCAACGAACGGATGATTGCGGGCCAGGCCATAGGCGTAGGCTGCCGCGAGCGTGGCGGCATCGGGGTCGCCATAATGGGCAAGCTGCTGCGGACGCGCCATGGCGCTTTCAAAGAGGCCGCAATCGCGCAGGGCGTCGCCACCCCCGCCATGTTCGGCGATCTGTTCGGCATGGGCGGCCATGACGACGGCCGGCGTCACCCACAGCCAATCCTGCTGCGCCATTACTTAGCGAGTTCGCGCAGCGCCCGTTTGCGCCGTGCCATGACTTCGCGCGCGGCCGCCATCTGGGCGTCGAAGTCCGGTTCGGCGGCCGAAAGCTCGACGCCACGCGGGGTGAGGACGACGGACAGCGTGTCGCCGGTGCCTGCTTTGAGATGCGCCAGCAACTCCTTGGGCAGGATGACGCCGGCGCTGTTGCCGATCTTGGTGATTTTGAGGGGCATGTTCATACGTGGGTTATAACATGCTGGCTTTTAGTAGGTCAATTGTGGTCTATCTGATGCCCCAGCCCTGCTTCACGGAGCCTTGCTGCCCAATCTGGACGGCAATTCCGCGCCCGAATGCACTCGACCTCACCTACATGCATCGCATCCATCATCCGCACGAATTCTTCATCGGTTTCCGGTTGCCGCGCCACGTAGCAATGGGAATAGCTGCCATTAGGGAGCCAAGCCAACAAGTCTGGCGCAACATCTTCCCAGACGCCGCAACTGGTGCAGCAGCCATCCTCGACGTAGAAGGTGCCCGGCACATTGGCAGGATGAGGCGGACGGGGTACGTACATAAATAGCCCTGCCTTTGTCGGGGTGAACCGTCGCAACAGTTCACCTAACCAACGCCGGATCACAGCACGCGCATCTCAATCCCGCTCCCTATCCCCGGCCCCCATATACAGCTCGCTTCCCTTCTCCTTGAACAGGCGGCTCATTTCTTCCATGCCCTTGAGCGCCGCCGCCTTGCTCGCTTCCGCCACTTCGGCCCCGGTAAGGCCGGCTTCCAGGAATCCGTCGGCGGGCTGGTTCTTCTTCGCGGCGAAGTCGCGCACTTCCTGCGTGATCTTCATCGAGCAGAATTTGGGGCCGCACATGGAGCAGAAATGGGCGGTCTTCGCGCCTTCGGCCGGCAGCGTCTGGTCGTGATATTGTTCGGCCGTGTCGGGATCCAATGACAGGTTGAACTGGTCGCGCCAGCGGAACTCGAACCTTGCGCGGCTTAGCGCATCGTCGCGGACCTTGGCGGCGGGGTGGCCCTTCGCCAAGTCGGCGGCGTGGGCGGCGAGCTTGTAGGTGACGACGCCGACTTTCACATCGTCGCGGTCGGGCAGGCCCAGATGCTCCTTGGGCGTGACGTAGCAGAGCATCGCCGTGCCGTACCAGCCGATCTGCGCCGCGCCGATGGCGCTGGTTATATGGTCGTAGCCGGGCGCGATGTCGGTGGTGAGCGGCCCGAGCGTGTAGAAGGGCGCTTCGCCGCACACCTGTAGCTGCTTGTCCATATTCTCCTTGATCTTGTGCATGGGCACATGGCCCGGCCCTTCGATCATCACCTGGACGTCCTGCTTCCAAGCGCGGTGGGTCAGTTCGCCCAGCGTGTAGAGTTCGGAGAATTGCGCTTCATCATTGGCGTCCGCGATGGAGCCGGGGCGCAGGCCGTCGCCCAGGGAGTAGGCGATGTCGTACGCCTTCATGATCTCCGTGATCTCGTCGAAATGCTCGTAGAGGAAGCTTTCCTTGTGATGGGCGAGGCACCATTTCGCCATGATCGATCCGCCGCGCGAGACGATGCCGGTGACGCGCTTGGCCGCCATCGGGATATAGGCGAGGCGCACGCCCGCATGGATGGTGAAATAGTCGACGCCCTGTTCGGCCTGTTCGATCAGCGTGTCGCGGAAGATGTCCCAGGTCAGGTCTTCGGCGATGCCGCCGACCTTTTCCAGCGCCTGATAGATAGGAACGGTGCCGATCGGGACGGGCGAATTGCGGAGGATCCATTCGCGCGTGTCGTGGATGTTGCGGCCGGTGGAGAGGTCCATCACCGTGTCCGCGCCCCAGCGGATCGACCAGACCAGCTTGTCGACTTCCGAGGCGACGTCGGAGGCGACTGCCGAATTGCCGATATTGGCGTTGATCTTCACCAGGAAATTGCGGCCGATCGCCATCGGTTCGGATTCGGGGTGGTTGATGTTCGACGGGATGATGGCGCGGCCGCGCGCGACTTCGTCGCGGACGAATTCGGGCGTCACATAGTCGGGGATGGACGCGCCGAAGCTCTGGCCGTCGCGGACATATTCGGCGAGGCGGGCGCGGCCGAGATTTTCGCGTTCCGCCACATATTCCATCTCCGGCGTGATGATGCCGCGCCGGGCATAGTGCATCTGGCTGACGTTTCCGCCGGCCTTCGCGCGCAGCGGGCGCTTCACCACATTGGGGAAGGGCTGCACGCCGCCGGTGCGATCCGGCCCCTTGAGGCCGTTATCCTCCGGCTTCACCGCGCGGGCGTCATAGGCTTCCACATCGCCCCGGCCGACGATCCAGTCGCGGCGCAGCGCGGGCAGGCCCGCCATGATGTCGATGCGGGCATCAGGATCAGTATAGGGGCCGGACGTGTCGTAGACGCGGACGGGCGGTTCGCCGCTGGAGGGCTCCAGGTCGATTTCGCGCATCGCGACCTTCAATGGGCCGACATGGATCTTGCGCGATCCACGGATCGGGCCGGTGGTGACGCGCATTTCGGTGCGAGCGGGGACGTCTGCCATGATAACTCTCCTTCGGGCGGAAAGAGAGCGCGGGCGGTGTGACGGCACGCTCCCTCCCTACGCCGGTGTCAGCCGGATCAGGTTCAGCGGGTCGCAGCCACATCAGCCGCCTCTCAACCGTCTGTGGACGGTCCCCCGGGGATGCTGGACAGGATAGGGACGAAGCGGCACAAGGTCCAGCATCTTATGTTCGATGCGCCGCCGCCCGATCTCACGCACCCCGATCTCTCCACCAAGGCGGGCCGGAAGGCGTTTCGGCATGAGATGCGGATGGTGGCGGTGCGGCCGCGGCGGTGGGGGTTGTGGCTGCTGACGGCGGGATTTCTCGTCCTGCTGTCGCCCTCGGCTTTTGGCGTGCATGCGATTTTCGGCTGGTCGCCCAGCCTTATCGGGATCGTGCTGATGCTGGCGGCGTTACCCCTGCTGATCGTGGGCGCGCTGCGGCGCAGGGCCTATGTGCGGGGGCGGATGAGGCTAAAGGGGGAATGACGACATGAAGAAGAGGATTTTCGCCTTGGTTTCCGCTGCCCTCCTGACCGGCGCAGGCGCGCCCGATCCCACGTCGTCCGCAGACGATCCCTTCGTCTGGCTGGAGGACTGGACCGGCCCCCGCGCGATGCAGTGGGTGGAGGCGGAGAACAAGGCGACGCTGGCCGCGTTCGAGGGCGATCCCCGCTATGCCGGCTATTTCAAGGACGCGCTCGCCATCGCATCGGCCAAGGACCGGATCGCCATGCCGATGCTAATTCATGGGCGCGTCTATAATTTCTGGCGGGATGCCGACCATCCGCAGGGCATATGGCGTTGGACCAGCGAGGCGGACTACGCCACCGCTGCGCCCACATGGACCACCGTGCTGGACCTCGATGTGCTGTCCAAGGCGGAAGGGAGGAAATGGGTGTGGAAGGGGGCGAGCATCTTCGACCCCGAGGAGCGGCTGGCGCTGCTCAACCTGTCGGACGGCGGCGAGGACGCGGTGACGCTGCGCGAGTTCGACCTGGAGACGGGGCAGTTCGTGAAGGGCGGCTTCGACGTGCCCACATCCAAGCAGAATGAGGCGTGGCTGGACAAGGACACGCTGCTGCTGGCGCGCGATTGGGGAGAGGGGACGATGACGAAGTCGGGCTATCCCTTCGTCGTCAAGGCACTGAAGCGCGGCCAGCCGCTGTCGGCGGCGCAGGAGGTCTATCGCGGTGCGGCGAGCGATCAGGTCGGCGTCTATCCCAGCATCGTGTCGGACGGGGCGGGCAACCGCGCCGCCATCCTGTACCGGGGCGTCACCTTCTTCACCAACGAGACGTTTTTGGTGACGCCGCAGGGCGTCAAGAAACTGCCGCTGCCCGCCAAGAGCAATGTGCAGGGCATGGTGGATGGACAGGTGCTGATCCAGACCAGCCAGATTTGGCAAAGTGGCGGCGTCACCGTGCCGAGCGGCGCGTTGGCGGCGGTGCCGCTCAAAGCGCTGCAATCGGGCGAGACGCTGAAACCCCAGATCCTGTTCGCGCCGACGCCGCGCCAGTCGATCGACAGCGTATCGGCGACGAAGGATCATGTGATCCTGTCCTACAACGACAATGTGCGCGGGCGGGTAATGGTGCTGACGCCCGGAACCGCCGGATGGACCAGCAAGGCCGTGGCGCTGCCCGACAATGCGACCATCGGCATCGCGACCGCGACCGACAAGGGCGACAAGGCCTATCTGTCGGTGGCCGGCTTCCTGGCGCCGACGACGCTCTGGTCGCTGGATGCCGCCGATCCCAGGCCGGTGCAGGTGAAGGCGATGCCGGCGCGGTTCGACGCCAGCGGCTTGGTGGTCGAACAGCATGAGGCGACATCGACCGACGGGACCAAGATCCCCTATTTCATCGTCCATCGCAGAGACATGAAGAAGGACGGATCGACGCCGACGATCATGACCGCCTATGGCGGATTCGAGGTGCCGATGACGCCGAGCTACGCCGCGATCACCGGCAAGCTGTGGCTGGAGCGGGGCAACAGCTTCGTGCTTGCCAACATCCGTGGCGGCGGCGAGTTCGGCCCGGCCTGGCACGAGGCGGGGCTGAAGACCAAGCGGCAGATCATCTATGACGATTTCGCTGCCGTGGCGAAGGACATCTTCGCGCGCAAATTGTCGTCGCCGGCCAGGTTCGGCATCTATGGCGGGTCCAATGGCGGGCTGCTGATGGGGGTCGAGTTCAACCAGCACCCCGACCTGTGGAACGCGGTGACGATCCAGGTGCCGTTGCTGGACATGATCCGATACGAGCAGATCGCGGCCGGCGCGTCCTGGGTGGATGAATATGGCAGCGTGTCGGTTCCGCAAGAGAAGGCGTTTCTGGAGAAGATTTCGCCCTACGCCAATATCCGCAAGGGGGTGAAGTACCCGACGCCCTATATCTGGACCACGACCAAGGACGACCGGGTGGGGCCGCAACATGCGCGCAAGTTCGCCGCGCGCCTGAAGGACTATGGCATTCCCTATCATTTCTACGAGGACACCGCCGGCGGCCATTCGGGCGATGCCGACATCGCGCAGGGCGCGCGGCTGCAGGCGATGCAGATGGTCTATTTCAGCCAGCGGCTGGAGGGGAAATAAGGGAAGCCGGCACGGACGGACGGAAAAATTTGGCGGCGCATGTCACATCGTCGTCCGCTGCCTCGTCATCACGGCATCAACCGTGATGAAAGGACCGACCGATGAATGACCGCACCAATATCCACGCCGCCGGCGGCCCGCTGTTCAAAGCCTGGTACGACCTGTCGCTGCAGGTCGAGAAATGCGGGCTGGAAAAGAGCCTGCTGGAACTGGTCAAGGTCCGGGCGTCGCAGATCAACGGCTGCGCCAACTGCCTGAACATGCACACGTCCGATGCGCGCAAGGCGGGTGAGACGGAACAGCGCATCCATCTGCTCGTCGCGTGGGAAGAAGCCCCCTGCTACAGCCCGCGCGAACGGGCGGCGCTTGGCTGGACCGACCATATGACGCAGGTGGCGACGAAGCGCGCGCCGGACGCCGTTTATGAGGCGCTGGCGGCCGAGTTCAGCGCGGAGGAGCAGGTCAAGCTGACGCTGGCGATCAACATCATCAACGGCTGGAACCGGCTGGCGGTGGGCTTCCACCTCTATGACCCCGCGCTCGGCTGGGCGGCGTGACCGACGCGGCCGCCAGTTTCGACGCGCAGCGGCCGGCGCTGCTGCGCGTCGCCTATCGCATGCTCGGCTCCATGGCTGATGCCGAGGATGTGCTGCAGGATGCCTTCCTTCGCTGGGCCGGGACGGACCAAGGCGTGGTGCAGGTTCCCGCCGCCTATCTGCGCCGCATGGTGACGCGCCTGTGCCTCGATCATCTCAAGTCCGCGCGGGTGCGGCGGGAGGATTATGTCGGTCCCTGGCTGCCCGAGCCGGTCGTGGAGACCGAACCGGTCGAAGACGTGACCCTGCCGCTGATGCTGGCGCTGGAGCGGCTGTCGCCGCTCGAACGGGCGGCCTTCCTGCTGCATGACGTATTCGGCGAGAGTTTCGAGGACATCGCCCGGTCGATCGACCGGGACGCCGCCGCCTGTCGCCAGCTCGCGGCCCGCGCGCGGGAGCATGTGCGTAGCGAGCGTCGTCGCTATCCGGTGGAACGGGATCATGGCCTCGCCATCGCCGCTGCTTTCTTCGAGGCGTCGCGCGCGGGCGATGCCGGAAAGCTCGGCGCGCTGCTGGCGCAGGATGTCCGTCTCCATTCCGACGGCGGCGGCAAGCGCCCGGCCGCCGGCCGCATCCTGGCCGGCGCGGTCGAGGTGCTGCGCGGCCTTTCCGCAACCTTCCGGCTGCGGCGCGGCGCTCCGGAGCTTATACGGCAAGCGTTCGTGAACGGTCTGCCCGGATATGTAACCCGCGAGCCGGACGGCATGGTGCAGACCACAGCCCTGCTGATCGAGGCGGGCCGGATCAAGGCCATCTATGTGATGCGCAATCCCGACAAGTTGCGCCACGTCGAGGCGCTGGTGCACTGAGGAGGGCGGAATCCGGGCGGCGCGTCCGCGTTCCCGGCGGGGTGGTGTAGCGTCTTGCCACCGCTCATTGCAGCATCGGGATGAGCCGGTCGTGCGTACAGCAGAGAGCATGACAACAGGATTGTCGCTGACGGGAGCCATGGTTGAGCTGCGCGGGCCTTCGGCTCAAGCATCTTGCAGCGGGCGCGCTGGACAGCCCGTTCGTCGCTCTGTTCCATGAGGATGGCAGCGATCAGGCGCATGATCGCGGCCTCATTGGGGAAGATGCCGACGACCTCGGTGCGGCGCTTGATCTCGCCGTTCAGCCGCTCGATCGGATTCGTGCTGTGCAGCGCGACCCGGCGCCATGTCCGGCGCCCGTCAGGCCCCCGACTTCCATCTCCATCAGCTGCTCCGCGGCAAACGAGATCATCTCACCCAAAAATATCCGCGTCAGAGGTCTTCTCGACCGGCGTGCGCAGGTCCATCATGGAATCGATCATCGTGGTTCCTCCGGGCAAGCGGAACCACAGCGGCGAACGGGTTGCCTGTCAGTTCCTGCGACATGTCCCACAAGCGCTTGGCAACCGCCTGGTCCAGCGCCTGCTGCGGGATCTTGGCGGGCAATGGATGGCCACGCGTCTCGCCTAGACTGGCCGGGCCATAATAGCCACCGCCCCTGGCTTGCGGGGCAGTCGCCGCAAATAGGGACGGCAGCGCGCCCTGAGCGGCAGGCTGGAAGAGGAACCAGAGCATCGACCGGGCCACGCTGATCGCGCTGTGCTTGCCCGGCGCGTTGTGAAGCAGGTTTGTGCGCGACACGCCTGGATGCGCCGCGATGCTCGACAGGCCCCAACCATGCGCCACGCTCAGGCGCTCCAATTCGAAGGCGAACATCAGGCAAGCAAGCTTCGACTGACAATAGACCGGCATAGGATCATACCAGCCGTGCGCGTTGATATCGTCGAGATGGATAGCGCCTTGGCGCGCGGCGATACTCGAGAGCGTCACGACGCGCGCCCCCTTGCCCTTCACTAACAGTGGCATCAACCGGCCCGTGAGAGCGAAATGGCCCAGATAGTTTATGCCAAGTTGCAGCTCGAACCCGTCAGTGGTGGCTTTCCACTGGGGCGGTCGCATTACGCCCGCATTGTTGACGAGAATGTCGAGGCGGGTGCGCTGCTCGCGCAGCCGGTCGGCAAAGTCGGCAACCGATGTCAGGTCTGCAAGATCCAGACGTTCGAAGCGGATCTTCGCGGACGGCACCGCAGCGCGGATGGCATTGGCAGCCTCATCGCCTTTAGTCGGGCTCCGGCCTGCGACGATCACCTCCGCGCCGGCACGGGCTAGCGCTAGCGCCGTCTCGAAACCGAGCCCACCCGGGCCGGTGACCACGGCCGTGCGGCCTTGTTGGGAAGGAATGTCGGCGGATGTCCAACGGGCCATAAGTGCGCCTCTTCGTCAGCGGGAGTGTTACGAAGAGATAGGACGCCTCCGCTTTAACCGCATGCCCGAAGCAGGGAAAAGCCTGCCTTATCCTGCAAAAATCGAGCGACGCTACCTGCCATGCGGACTTGGCCTCGATGCTGGACGGCAACGCAGGAGAAAAAAGGGAAGCCGGCCATAGCACGGTGCGACGAAGCTGGCCGTGGGCCAGCGCAAAGGGTCTATCGGCCATCGGCGCAGATCGATATCTCCGCCAAATGGCTGACTCGAAAGACCAGCGCTGGCCGGCCGCCTAGCTGGCGCCAACCTCGGCCAACAGCGCCCGGCGCATCGTCACGTCGCGCTTGGGTGAGATGCCGAAGGTGCGGCTATATTCGCGGCTGAACTGCGAGGCGCTTTCATAGCCGACCCGATAGGCGGCGTCGGTCACATTGGCGGCATCGGCGATCATCAGCCGTCGTGCCTCGAGCAGGCGCAACTGCTTCTGGAACTGGACCGGGGTCATCGAGGTGAGCGCCTTGAAATGCTGGTGGAAGGAGGAAGGACTCATCCGTGCGATGTCGGCCAGTTGCTCGATCCGGAGCGTCTGCGCGAAATTTTCCCGCATTACGCGGATCGCCCGGCTTACCCGTTCCAGATGCGTTTCGGGCATCACCTGCTTGCTGATCTCGCCGCCATGCGGGCCGGTGAGAAGCCAATAATAGATTTCGCGCATGACCGCCGGATAGAGGATCGGCACCGCCTCGGGAGTCTGCGCCATCCGCACCAACCTCACCAGGCAATCGGCGAGCTGGTCTCCGACCTTGGTGACCAACAGGCTAGGGCCGTCATGGCTTCTGGATGCAGGGCGATCGGGCAGTTGTTCCAGAACGCTGCGCAGCAACTCAGCGTCGAATTCGATGGTCATACCCAGAAAGGGCTCGTCCGGGGTCGAGCCCACAATCCTTCCCGTCGCTGGAATTTCCATGTTGACGATCAGGCATTCCATCACGCCATATTCGAGCGACTGATCGCCGAACTCGATCTGTTTCAGGCCTTCGAAGACGATGCACAGGGATGGCTTGTAGACCTGCGGATTGGCAGGGACGTGCCGCTTGGCGCGGATTACGTTGACGCCGGGCATCGGCAAGGGGAACTGGCCCTCGCCGCCGCCAAGCGCATCCACATGCGCCAGCACGCTTGCCAGCAATTGTGGCGGCAGGCGATTCTCCGGGACACGCGGCGGGATCGCTCGGGCATCATTTGTAGGAAAAGGCAAGATTCTTGCGGCTTCCGGCATTCTGCTCATCGGGCACTCCTTATAGCTAGATGGTGCCAATCAGCCGAGGAGTGCGATAATCATGCCTATCTCTGCTAAGAATGCAACAGACATATTAGCGGGGCGGTCAGACAATAGCACGCCCTTGGTCCCTTCATCGCCAAGCAAATTGCGGACGGGGAGCTTTATTGCTGTCTTGTTTCTGGTTAGCATGCTGTGTCAAATAGACCGAATACTTCCCTTCATCCTGGCAGAATCGATCAAGAGCGATCTGGCGCTCAGCGATACGCAGATCGGGCTCATGACCGGAATTGCTTTCGCGGTCTGCTACACGTTCCTGTCGCTGCCCCTTGCCCGAGCGGCCGACCGCGGCTCGCCAGGGCGCATTCTTGTATCGTGCATTCTCGTCTGGAGCTCCATGACGGCACTGGGCGGCATTGCAGGCAGCTTCGGACTGCTTGCGGCGACCCGCTTCGGCGTCGCGCTGGGCGAAGCTGGCGCCATCCCCTCGGCCCATGCTCTCATTGCCCGCCGGATCGGCGTCAAGCAGCGGGGCACTGCCCTTGCCATCTTCTCAATGGGCATACCGATCGGCACGATGGCCGGGTTCGCCGCAGGTGGTGCTATCGCTGACAGCCTGGGTTGGCGCGCCGTGCTGATCGGGGCCGGTGCGATCGGCGGAGTGCTTGCCGGGCTTGTCTGGCTGGTCACGGGTCCGACGCCGCCTCTTGCAGTCCCATCCCCCCGCGCCGAGCCGGCGCGTGCTACCAGCAGTAGGCTGCTGGCCGTACCGGCTTTTCGCTGGCTCATGCTGGGCGCCTTGGCGCTCGGTTTCGCTTCGGCCGCCTTCTATGCCTTCGCCGCGCCCTTCCTCATCCGCACTCACGGTTACAGCGCGACCCAAGTCGGCCTTTCGTTCGGCCTCCTGCAGGGCGCGATGGGGATCGTCGGGACTATTCTTGGCGGCCGCCTGTTCGACCGCGCGGTGCGGCGCGGCCGGGGGCGGCTGCTGGGGCCGCCCTCGATCCTGCTGATCCTTGCCGGGCTTACGACCGCAGCCGCGCTTTTCGTGCCCCATGGTACGCTGTCGATTGCACTGTTTGTGCCTGGCATGCTGTCCTTCGCCTTTCTGCTTCCCGGCGCGTTCGGGGCGGCGCATCTGATCGCCGGACCGGGCCATCAGGCGCTCGCGTCGAGCCTGCTGCTCATCGCGTCGGGCCTGTTCGGCCCCGGTCTGGCACCGCTGTTCGTCGGCATGGTGAGCGACTGGGCAAACGCCAATTCCGTGCCGAATGGGCTCGGCCTTGGGCTCCTCATCGCCCCCTTCGCGAGCATAGGCGCGGGACTTGCGGTGCGCGGCGCCGATCGCCGCATCGCGCCGAACCTTGTCACCTACGCAATCGCTTCGGACCAGGCCGGCTCCCCCGTTCGCTCGGCTCGAGCCTAGCGGATCGCGTGCCCTTCGGGTAGCGACATCTTCCAGGGCGAGGCGGTTTCGGGCCGTCAGAAACAGAGGATAACCCGCCTCGCGAGTTCGTCCGCCAAAGCGGCACCCCACCCACCCGAGGCTCCGGTTACAAGTGCGCTACCCATTGTCATGTCTCCTGCCCCATTCGTCACTGCTCGCGCTCACAAGATCTAAGATGGTCATGGGGAATATTGGCCGCCGCCTCGCACGTTGTGCATGCCCAGCGACGAAGAAAAGGCAGATCAATCGATCCGATGACAGCCCGCATCCTCGACGGTCTTCGCTTGCGACGCTGAAGCTCAGCTCTGGCGTCACCGCTTCGCGATCACCGGAACGCGCCTCCGGTCGTGAACGGGATGAGGCCGCCAACGGCCACGATCACGAGCCCGCCAGCAAACAAGCCCGCACATCGGACCGGAAGAACAGATCGCGCGCATGGCTCAGGCTTTCCGACAAAGCGAGCACGCAGCCGGCGGCCGCCGCATAGGCTAGGAAGAACTACAGTGAGGCGCCGAGCAGACTGAGTCTGGTCGGTAGGACTGCGACGATGATGATGTTCGCGACCCAGCTCATGACCGAGTATAGGCTTATCGATTCATCGGCTCACCGCCGGTCTTCGCCGCCCACATCGTTCCGGGCTTGGTTCATTGCGCACATCGGGATAACTCGCACACGCGCCGGATCCGATATACTGAAGCGGGAGGCAGGTTGAGCAGCGCGACGCCGACATGCTCAGCGATCAGGCCAAGCCTTTTCAATACCTCAGCCGGCACAGAACATCGACAGCCATAGGTGAAGAGGTAGAACGCCGCATCAGGCGCCATGCGCGAAAATGCCGAGCGCATGATCGCTTCGATCTGGCCCACAGGCATGCTCCGCAGACCCAATCCACAGACCGCCGCACTGAAGAGCTCCCCCCGCGGCTGGCGGATCGAGCCAAGCGCAGCCGCGTCGATCTCCAGGACGGCCGCGCGGGGAAAGCGCTGTTTCAACAAGCGCACGAAGTTGGGATTTTGCTCAACGAGGGTCAGATCGCTCTGGTCTACACCCCTGGCGACGAGGTGATCCGTGAATATCCCCGTGCCGGGGCCGAGTTCCAGGACCTTCCCGGTCCCTTGATCGATCTCGCGCGTGATCAGCGATGCGAGTGCCCTGCCGGAGGGCGCCACTGCCGCCGTTCCGATCGGATTCCGAAGCCATTCCCATGCGAACCGGAGATTGTCCTGCCAACCTCCAGCCTCAGACGGCGCGGCTCCAAGGCTCGGCCCTCCAGAAGCGCCGTCCGAGGCGGTCGCTCCGCCGCCATTAAGTGCGAAACAAGCGCTGTCTCTGCCTCCGCCCAGGCAGAGGGGCGTCCGCCAGGACAGCGCAGTCGGCTCTTTAGAGGCCATCAATGATCCCTTCGATAAATGGGGGCCGAGTTTAGGCCGCTGGGACTATGGGCGAACACGTCAGGTCCCGACCCCGACGGAAATCCGGTCGTTTGCCGCCTCGGGAAACGAGGCCCCTGTGAGCTCTTCGGAGCAGCGCCAAAGACGGTCAGCCGCAGCATCATCCAGTGCAGCGTCGGGCATCTTTGTCGGGCCTGGAAGGCCGCGAGCCTCACCCATCCTGTCAGGGCCATAGTAGCCGCCGCCCCTCGCTTCGGGCGCAGTTGCCGCATACAGCGCGGGCAACGCACCCTGCGCCGCCGGTTGAAACATGAACGGGAGGAGCGTCCGCATGATCCGCTCGAAGCTGTATTTGCCCGACGCGTTCAGCAGCAAATCCGTGCGCGATATGCCAGGATGCGCCGCAATGCTGGTGAGGCCCCAGCCATTCTCCTTGCTGCGCCGTTCGAGTTCCAGCGCGAACATGAGACAGGCAAGCTTCGACGGGTTGTAGACCGGCATCGGCTTGTAACCCTGTTGCGCATTGAGATCGCCGAAATTGATCGAGCCCCCGCGCGCAGCGATACTCGACAGCGTCACGACCCGGGGCCGGCTTCCATTGCGCAAGAATGGCAGCAGGCGAGCCGTCAGCGCGAAATGGCCAAGGAAATTCGTGCCGAGCTGCAATTCGAAGCCGTCTTTTGTCACCTCCCGCCGCGGGGGCACCATGACGCCCGCATTGTTGATGAGGATGTCGATGCTCGACCGATCGCGGCGAAGGCGCTCGGCGAACTCCGCGATCGATTTGAGGCTGGCGAGATCCAGCCGCTCGAAACTGATTGTCGCCTTTGGCACTACGTCGCGAATTCGCGCGACAGCATCGGCACCCTTTCGAGGATTGCGTCCGGCAAGGACGACATCCCCCCCGCTGCGCGCAAGGGGCAGCGCGTCTTCGAAACACAAGCCGCCTGTACCTGTGACGACCGCCGTTCGGCCCTGTTGTGATGGGATGTCGGACGCGGTCCAACCCGTCATGAGACTGCCTTTCATAAGTCGTGTTGGAGCAGTCGAAACGTAATCATTGGCTCCTCTCAAACCCATGCCGGAATCTACAAGAGGCATGCCTATTTCTCCGTTCGGTATGACTTGGCCGCCGTGCTTGATGCCGCATCCGCTAGGACCAGCTCGCGCGCGGCTTCGATCTGCAATGTAGTGAGGCCGAGCTTCTCCAGATTGGTGGCCGGAGCGGCACGAGGAAGCAGCGCTCGACCAAGTTCTGCGTAGGCGCGCAGTGCTTCTAGTTTTGGGCTGGCAAGGGAGGTCGGCTTGGGATTTCCGAACAAGACGAAGAGCCCGTGTACACGCAATCGCTTACTTGCCGTCCGCCTTCAGATTCATCGCGTCACGCTTGGGCGCGATCCCGAACATGCGCGAATATTTCCGGCTGAACTGGGAGGCGCTCTCGTAGCCGACCTGATATGCGGCCTCGGAAACATTCACTGTTTCCGCCGTCAACAACCGCCGCGCTTCGAGCAGTCGGAGCTGTTTCTGGAATTGCAGCGGCGACATGGCGGTCAGCGCCTTGAAGTGCTGGTGGAAGGAGGACGGACTCATGTTCGCTGCTTCGGCAAGGCGCTCGACCCGCAGCGTTTTGGTGAACTCCTGCCGGAGCAGGTGGATTGCCCTGCCGACACGCTCCAGATGGGTGTCCGGCACCGCCTGCCACCACAGTTCCGCGCCATTGGGTCCACTCAACAGCCATTAGTAGAATTCGCGCATCAAGGCCGGATAGAGGATCGAAATGGCCTGCGGGGTTTCTGTCAGTCTGACCATGCGCAAAACGCAATCCGCCAGTGCGCCATCGACATCGGCCACGAACATGCTGCGCCCGGGATTTGAAGTCGGACCGACAGACGTTCCGAGTTGTGCCAGCACCTCGCGCATGATGGCTGTGTCGAACTCGACGGTGATGCCAACGAACGGCTCGTCGGGGCTCGCTGTCACGATCCGGCCGCAAGCCGGGAGGTCCAGGCCCACGACGAGGCACTGCATCGGACCGTAGCTCAGCGTTTCATCGCCGATCAGGATTTCCTTGCCACCTTGCAGAGTGATGCAGAGAGACGGCTGATAGACATAATGATTGTCCATCTCACGGAAGGCGCGGATGATATGCAATCCAGCGTTGGGGACCGGGAAATACCCCTCCCCGCCGCCATTCGCATCGGCATAGCGTTGACCGCTGGTGACACGCCTCGAAGAGGAGACCCGGATCGGCAAGGGCGGGACCCTGGCGGGACAGCTCTCGCGGCTCGACCTGGTGGTGCTCGATGAGCTGGGATATCTGCCGTTCGCGCGCTCTGGCGGCC
>NZ_JBHTLS010000106.1:0-24206 GCF_042678845.1 Sphingobium olei
TCGGCAAGAATTGGCCGCAAGTTCGGGTAGCGATCAGCCATTTTGCGTTCCTCCGTCAGATAGGGTAGGGAAGGGGGATGGCAGAAGAAATCGGCTATTGGATTGGAGTCGCTGTTGTCGTTGGAATGGCCACCTACGCCGTATCCCTTTGGATGAGGAAGCGCAGATGAGGCGTCGTCCAATCACCAGCGAGGATTTTTGGTACGCGATGTACTTCCTCTTCATGTTCGGGCTGCTCGCGTTAGCGACCCTGTAGATACTGGCTCTGCTGACCGATAAGCCCAGCGGCCACCAGCTTCTCCAGATCAGGCGTCATCACTGTAGGCGTAGGCAGCGCGCCGCCGTTGCGGGCGATCAGTTCAGCCAGATCAGCGCTGCGCGTTGCCGAGCGCTCCGCCATCTTCCGGCCGAACATGCCAAGGCCGCCCGTGACGCCACCAGTGACCATTCCCGCGACAGGGCCGCCAATCAACGTTGCAGCACTAGCCGGCGCAACGGTCCCAAGCCCGAACGACACCGTGCCGGTAGGAGCCAGTTTTCCCATCCCACGATAGACGTTCGACATCGGCGTCCCGCGCGACACATCCTCAATAGCTGAAACCAGCGCGTCATTCGATGTGCGATCCTTGCCCTTGACCAGATTGCGGTCGAGGCCGCGGAACTCTGTCCGCAGAGCATTTTCCAGCCCAGAGCCGGAGAATTGCGACGCGCGGACATCTGCCAGCTCGCGCGCCTTCGCCACCTTCTCCGCGTTGATATAGCGGCTCGCCACCGCGCGCGCAGACGACAGTTCAGGTGCTAGAGGGTCAACGAAATTGTCGAACTCGTCCATCAGCAAGGATGCGGTGCGGCGCTCCTTCGGCTCCAAGCTTCCGGCTGCATCCCCGATGATCCCGCGCACGGTCTGCATCTGTGTAGGGTTCATGGGCTGACCGGCATAGTCGCCAATGGTCGCCGCCGCCTCCTTCACCTTGGGGTGGACTTCAGAAAGACGCCCGGTTGGGCTGATCGCGCCTTCCTGTCGGAGCAGGCCGGTAATGTCAGCCGATAGCTGCTGCGTCTGTGCTGGCGATGCAGTCACACCGTTCGCTTCAGCGCGCTTGTAGAGGTCGCCGGCCTGCTTTTTAAGCTGGTCGATAGTCGGGACAGACGCCTCTATCTCGCGTTGGGCAACGCTGCGAACCTTCGACAGAGCGCCGCCGAGGCCGACACCAGAGCCAACCAACTCACCGCCCATTTCAGCAAGCGTATTCCCCGGCGCAACTTCACGCGCGGTTGCCGCGCCCAAGCCGCCACCAAGCGCGCTCCCGAACATTCCAAGCGCCTGACCGCCAGTGCGAGCCGTCAGCCCTGCCGGGACAACCGCCGAACCGACGCTTTCACCCACACGGCGGACAAAATCCCTGCCCGGCAAATCGCTTGTCCGCTGGATCGAGCCAGCATTGCGGAATTGATCGCGCCACCATTCGCCGCCCAAGAATGGACGATCGGACACGGATAGGTCCGTATTGGCGATTGCATTGATGCCCTGCGCCCCAAGGCCGAGGACGGTGTTTGCGATATCGACGGGCGCGCCAAGGGTGCCGGCGATACCTTTGTTGATGCCTGAAAGCCCCTGAGACAGATAACTGTCCTCATACAGCGCGGGAGGAGCGACCTCAGGCTGACCGCTTCCGCCGCTGGCATAATACTGCTCCAGCTTCTTCAGGCTCTCAGGCGTAGCATCAAGTCCACGTGCTTGCAGATATTGCTTGATGCCGGACGATCCCAGCGCCTTCGCGTTGGCAGAGAGGAATTGCTGATCCGCAGGGCTGAGGTCTTGCCCGCCAGAAGCAGGGGCAAACATGTTGGTTTCGGACACCGCCTTATCGATCAAGCCAGATGCGGCACCAGCCTTGAGGCGTGCGCCCTCCATCAGCGTTTGGAGACGCTGCTGCTTGTCTGCAACTGTGCCGGGCTTATCACCTGGTTGGGGGAAATACGATCGCCGATACGCCTCTAGCTGTTCCTGATTATATGCGGCACCGGTGCCAAGCGTCAGCGCCGCATCGAGAATGTCGAGCTGCGCATTCATGACGCGCTGCCGATCCTCGTCCGTGCCATAGTTGCCCAGCAACGTCCCGCCGATCGCAGCGTCACGGATCGATGGTGCGCCGACTTTGCCTATGCGCGCCAGATCGCGAAGGCCGCCAGCAACGCGAGTGGCTAGGAAAGCAGCTGTCCGCTCGCTTTCGGTCGTGTCCACCCCGCCGCGCGCGTCTCTCGCCTTCTGGTCCTGCGCATCCTTGTCGGCGCTGCGGCCTTCACGTGCAGCCGCGCGCGCGGCTTCCTCTTGCGCTAGGCGCACCTTCTCGCGTTCGATTTCGAGGCTCTGGCGCAGCTTCTCGACCTCAAGGGGCGCCTTCGGGTCAGGTGTGCCAATCGTGATCGACTGAGGCGCAGAAGAACCGTATTTTTCCCATGGATTAGGCATTATCGTCCCACCGTCCCGCGCTTGCCAAAATAGGGAACGCGGCCATAGCCAGGCAGCGTCACATGAACATGATTGCCCTCGTCCAGATAGCGGGCAGAGGAGCCGAAATAGCGCTTCAGAGCGGCAACGCTGGTGCCGGCATAATCAACCCCGTCGCCAGTCAGATGATGGCTATTGGGAACGCCTCCGACCAAGCGGTTGCCCTCCACCGTGCGGCGACCGCTTGTCATGACACCCGGAGCGCGCATTGGGTCAGCGAAAGCCGCCCGTCGCGGGCTGCGACGGACCTCCTACGCGCTCCCAGCTTTCAGGTTTGGAAGGGTCCCCGCCTTTGAAGCGATAGCCATCTTCCACCGTTCCAACGGCGGGGCCTCCAGACGTTTGACCACCTCCCTTCTGCACAGGCACCAATGTCTTGGTGCCATCCGGATTGTTCGCCGTGATCCATTCGATCTTCGGCGTGGGATCTTTGTAAAGCACCTGCGGCTTGCCATCGGCGCCGACAACCCCAAGGCTACCGTCATTCATTTCCCAATAGTGCGGCGCACGCGGTGCGGGATTCGCCCGCTCATACTCCTGCTGCATCCGCCACATGTTGAAGGCGTCGTTCTGGCGGCGCTGATACTGCTGTTCCTGGCGCTGGATCTCACGATCGCGCTGGCGCTGGGCTGCATACTGCCCCGGTTGGCCGATAGCGCCGGCCAGAGCGTCACCGAGGACGCCGATCCAGTTTACCTTGTCGCCGGTCTGTGCAGGGGCAGGGGCGACCATAGGCATCCCAAGGCCGGGATCGCCCATCGGCTGCGCACCGGGAAGGCCGTCACCAATCCCCGGCGTCGTCAGGACATTGGGCGACATATCGAACGGCCCGCGCTTCTGCTTGAGTGCCCCGAACATCATGACCTATCGCCCCGCATAGGCGGTAGCGGCGTTCGACGCGGCCCCGATCAGCATCTGCCCAAGCGAAGGACTGCTCTTCGTGGTCGTGCTGTCCCCCCAAAGGCCCCCAAGCCCGTCAGCAAGGAACGACGCTCCAATATAAGGCGTGGTCGCAGCCGCCGTTCCAAGGCCCGTCAGCGTGTCGTAATTGGCGTTGTTCGCGCTGTTGAGGCCCAGAGCCGCGCTAACAGCGTCCATCATGCGTTTCTGCTCGTCGGAATAGTTCTGATACCGCAGGGCACTTTCATTCTCGGCAAGGCGCTTGCTCAGTTCGCCCGTTGCGCGCGTCGATCCGCTGGTGGACTGGCCGGCACGCGAGAAAAGCGCGTTCACCTTGTCGGTGACGCTGCTGTTGGTCGTGTCGATGACGTTCTGAAGTTCAGGATTGCCGCTCAGATACTTGCCGCCAAGCACATCGCCAACATAAGACCGCGCGCCGGTGAGATCGCTGCCCATGCTAGTGCTGTAGCGTTTGAAGGCGTCCGACAGAGACGAGCTGATATCCGCAAGGTTGCCCTGGTTGTTGTTGTACGCCCCCTGGATCGCGTTGGATGCGGTATTCAGATAGGGCAACGCCGCCTTGGACGGACCCGAAGTCGTCTTGGAGCTGGAGAGGCCCATCAGCGGGCACTCCCGCTTACAGGTCCAAGGTCAAACGCTGTTGATGCAGTTGCCACCCGTGTTTCCTCATCACCTTGGCCCAGCCGCTACGCGATTCAATCACCGCTTCGCCGCAACCGATGGACCGACCAAATGCTATGGCCTGTGGGATGAGGTGCCCGACGATCTCGGACAGGTTCCCTGTTGCTGCCTCGCCCTCCAATGAGAGAAATCCGGTCGGATAGGGCTTGACGCGAACCAATATAGCAGAATCCGCGCCGCTGAAAAGAATAATCCTACCCGACCAGACTTCGCCGTCGAGCCATGCAGCCGTATATTTGCGAGGATCGAGCAGACTCAGGAAGCCGCCGCGAAAGCGCAGATATTCTGCCCAGCCGGGCGGATCGGCTACCAGAGCGGTTGCCACACCGAACCGTCCCAGATTTTCGCCTTGTTGTCGCTGGTGTCGAAATAGCCGTCGCCTATGCGGGGGTTGGCTGGAGCCGTACCAAGCGGCGTGAATGTCTGGCGTTCCAGCAGCTTGTTGACCGTGGTCGCGGCCTTGCGGACCCATTCCGGCATGCTGGAAGCGGTCGGGGGGAGGAACAGGCTCAACGTTCGCCCTCCATCTCATATTCCAGATCAACCCCGAGCGCGTAAGTCCAGCTATGCGATGGAATGTCCACCTCGACGCCGACATGTCGCCCGTTGCCCCGGAGAGGAACACGCCCGTTGTCGCGGATCGCGCCTGAGTTGCGAACCTTGGGGCTATCACCCGCCCTCGCGCGCACATCGACGGCGACAACGCCCTGAACGGCATCCGACACGACGCGCGCGCCACGAATGCGGACCCTTCGGCCCGGCTCAACCTCTATCGGGTTGATGGTGAACTGCACCGCCATGGGGTCGCCAGTGAGAGCGCCGACAACACCCAGGTCGGTCGCCACCAGAAAGAGGGGGTTGCCGCCCGCGAAGATCGCAGCGTCCAGCGAATAGGGGATGGTATCGATCCCGCCCGGATAGATGGCGTCCAGAGCGTCGATCGAGATGTTCGCCGTGAAGCCGGAGAAGACCAGTGACAGGTCCTGCTCGATGACGGTCCACTTCGAGAGCGTCCAGTCATAGCACCAGATACGGCCCGGCGTGCCAGGCATGGACCAGCAGACGGTCGTGGAACGCGGGTCGATGGCCGCGCGGATATTCTGGATATCGTCGCGGCTGTAGAGGTTGAAAAAAGTCCGATCCACCTTCTCGCGTCCTATGGGGATGACGCTGTTACGGTCGCAGGCCATGAAGCCCTGCTCGGACAGGAAGAACACCGATTGACCGGCAGAGGCGACCGATCCCTTCGCCATGCAGCCGATCTCGCGGCTAATCTCATCGAACTGCCAGACCGTCACATCGCCCGTATAGGTGGCCCGCCTGACCGATCTCTTCTGGATGATGATGCCAGTTTCACCGCCTGCCAGCCCCATGATCTCGCCGCCATTGGGGAAGGCGACCGATAGCGACTGGTTCGTTCCCGGCGTCCATTGCTCAGGGTCTTCGAAGCCGGAGATATAGACGACATTCTTCTGCGTCGGATCGCCGGCAAGAAATACCTGCTGCCTGACGGTCGCAACCAGATCGGAAACCGGAGGCGTTCCCCCCAGCGGGGATGCCGTCCCGCCGATCAGGTCGAACTTGACCGGGGCACCGCCATTTACCCCGATAACGGCATCATTGAACTGATCGAACCGCCAGATCGTGGCCGTCAGGCTCCCGAGCAGCGATGTCCACGCCGACCCGGAATAGCGGTAGAGGTCGGTTGCGGTCCCTGCCAGCAACGCCGAAGTGCCGTCAGAACCGACGAACGCAGCGCCCCCAAGGATGCCAGCAAGCGCAGGCGTGATGTTCTGGAATGCGCGGACAGGCCGATAGCCCTCTGCCATCGGATAGACATTCTTCGCCCATGCGAGCGAGAGCGGGCGATCCGGCAGAAATTCCGAGAAGTCGAGGCGCTTCAGCACTTGACCCGAACCTGCTTCAGCGCAGACGGGACGAGAGGCCCACCGCCCCAGCGATCACGCCGGCTCTCAAGGTTCGTCTGCTCCACAGCGCTTTCGAAGCGACCCGACGCATAGTTGAGGCCATCAGGATCGCGGATGTAAGCCGCCGCTTCCCTCAGAGCGCCCCAAACATAAAGATCGGGCTGCTCGCGGATCACCCAATTATAGGGTTCGCTCAGCGTCAGAGGCGGGATGCGTTGGAAATAGGTGACGCGGAATGTCGTGGCCTCATTGGGCGGCGGCGCTAGCGAAAGAACGCGCCCCTCAAGCCAGTAGCCCTGCGGTATCCCCGCCTCGCCGGAATAGAGGTTGGGAACAGCGGTCGGTGACATTTCTGCCAGCGGGCGGTCTGGGTTGCCCTCGATATGGATTTTGCGCAGCTTGCGGAAATCGGAGGGGAGAGAATATGCCTCATCCGAAATCACCCATATATCCTTGAACTCCTGGTTCACGGTACGCAGGCGGCGGTTAAGCTCCGCCTCGATGATCGCGATGAAATTGGGGATCATCGCCTCAAGGTCGTCGCGATCCATATAGGCCGCGACGAGATCGCGCAGGGACACATAGTCCCCGATCGTGCCCGGCTCGATATAGGGGATTGAGACTGCCATGTCGGTTACACCGTGCGCGCTATGATGGTGACTTCACCGCCCGTCACCGATCCGCCAAAGAGATTGGTCAGCAGGCCGGCCAGCGTCGTCCGCCAGCAATGGATCGAAACCGCCGTGGTCGTGACAGAAGTGTAATTGCAGATCAGCGGGTTCGACGGGTCCATCTGCTTGGGGAAGTGCGCAACGATCGGCGGGTTGAGAAAGGGTGTGACGAAGGTCCATGTCGCGTCACCCGAGCTGTTGAGCGTGACGGTCTGCTGCTGGACCATGCCTGCCGTCACGAGGCTGGAATAGGTGTCCTGCGCATGGGCTGGGGCGCTCAATGCCAGGGCGAGGAGCGCAAGCCATTTCATTGCACATACCCCTCGAAGAAGGCGGTCGCGCTGGCCGTCTTGGTGAAGCAGCCAGTGGTCGAGAACGATACGGAAATGCCAGTGCTGAACCGCGCCGGGATATCGGCAAACGACACGGTGAGCGTGGAGGTCGCGGCAATCGCGCGGCAGATCAGCGGCGTCACGGCTCCATCGGCAGGGACAGTGGTCGAATTGAACACCAGCAGATACCCGGCAGACGCCCCGGTCGTGGTGGACAGGCGATAGAGGTTGCCCGCCGACGCCTTGAGGACGCGTCCACTCTCGACGGCGGCAGATGCGGAAGGGACAATCGCCACATTCGCGTCAACGGTCGGCGTGGTGGACACGGCCTGCGCGCCGTTCTGGGTCAAGCGGAACTGCGCCGCCTGTCCGTTCGTAAGCGTGGGCAGCGTGGAGGTGTAGCGGCCCGCCACGTTGACCGGATTGCCGGTAGCGGTGGAACTGTCTGCCTGCGTGCCTTGCACCTGATTGGCGCTTGAGCCGGTCGCGCCGGAGGAAATGACAAGCGCGCCGCTGCTATCGAGCCGGACCTGACGCTGCTGCCCGTCCGATAGGGTCGGAGGAGAGGCGTTGTAAATCCCGCTCACTGCCGTCTGCGCGAAGGCAGGGGAGGGCAGGGCCAGCAGGGCGAGGATGACGAGGCGCTTCAGCATGGCAGCTCCTAAACGGTAAGTTCGGACGTGCGCAGGTGCCGCCAGTCCGAGCAGTTGAGTTTCTGGTTCAGCTTCTTCTCGACATCCGGGTCTTTGTCGGCGTCGAAAACCCACCATCCTTCTGTGTTCAGCCAGTGGAGGGCGACGACAGGGGGGATGGTGGCGATGGGGTTGGCATAGTCGGAGGTGACGCGCTTTCCACGCTCGTTAGCCGACGCCTTGTTGTGATCCAGCACCGGTTCAACATCCTGAATGGCGTTGACCGTGATATTTCCCTTGTCGTCAGAGAAGAATTGGCGGGTCACGCCAAGGGCATTGGTTTCGACGTGGAAAAGCTGCATCAGTCGTGTCCGATCAGAAGCTTTCGGGGATCGGTGAGGGCAAGCTTGCTTTCCTTGGCCTGGCCGTTGTCGATCAGGATTCCGGCAAGATCGGCGTCAACCTCAGCTACATAGCCGTGCTGCACAACCCGCGTTCCTTCGCGAACCGGCCCGATCAGGCGGCGGCCGTCGCCAAGGTGGAGATCAGGGTTGCAGACGCATTCGATGCGGACGAGTTTCGGGGCGGTGGCGGTCATGAAACGTCACTCCAATTGCGCCCCGAACGAATCGCGGCGATGGTTGATTTCGATACGCCAAGCTCTTTCGCTAGGGCGCCGTGACTTCTTTTGCTTTCGCGGACCATAATGGCCAGCGCATCTGATAACTTCGTGTAAGCGCGGTTTAGAACTTGCTCGCGCTTTGTTGCCCAGCGGCAATTATCTGGATGGTAGCCGCGCGAATTGTCGAGGCGGTCAATACTATGGAATTTTGTCGGTTTCGGCCCCATATCCTCTAGAAAGTTGGAGAACGAGCGCCAGCGCTCACAAACGTCAATTCCAGCGCCGCCATAAGCCGCATAACCGGGATTATTGGGATTAGTGCAGCGTTGGATGATGGCCGCCCAGCTTTTGTATTCACCGGTTTGGGCCTTTGCGTGTGCGTGACCATGAATAACATTTGGAGCGCGATGCTTCTGCGCTCCGCAGCTTCGCGTAAGCCCACGCAATAAGGATGCTGCCGCAACAGCCTTTTCAGCGCCGCATGAGCAGGAGCAAAGCCACTTGGCCTTACCTGAAGCATCGCTCTGCGCCTCTGCGATCACCGTTAATTCTCCAAACTTACGACCCAACAAATCTGCTTTCGCAACCATGGCTTTCTCCTTTTTCGTAGGATACTCGCCATGGTTGCTACTGACAAGTAGAAGATACTAACTCAAATCCGCAACGACGAAATGAGCTTTTTCATTCTTTACCTCAAGGCAATATTCACAGATAATCTGCCGCTTTTCGGTGTCGCCGGTCTTGCTCAGCACCCAATTGCGCATCGGGCGCAGATCGGCCTTCGCCACCATGCGCGGATCGACACCCAGGACGGTGCGCGAACGCATGCCATAGGGGTGGGGGATGGCGGTCAGGCGGCCGAAGTCACCGACATAGACATCCGCAGCGCCGACGATCACGGCCTGCCCGGTTCCCGGCGCGTCCTTGCGGATATCCGCGATACCGGCGAAGGTCGAGAACACCTGCTTCTGCACGCCAGCCATATAAAGCTGGTTGGGCTTGCCACCCGCGTTGAACGCCGCAAGATGCGCCGCCTTCAGCAAGCCTTCCGTGAACGCGCGGGCCGTGCCATCGGTCGGGGCCGAGACAACGCCGCCCGAGAAGCCGCCGCCCGAACCGCCAGCGCCGCGCGAGGCGTTGGTGACGATCCAGCTTTCCATGCCCGCCGACTGACGCGCGGTGCCGGCAGCGCCAGCCACGGACGCCTTGTTGGACAGCATCTGCTTTTCGAGGTCGCGGGCCAGTTCCATGCCCTTGAGCATGACCTGACGCGCCATTTCGGTGTCGCGACCGGCCTTGTTTACCGCGTCGTTGGTGCCGGAAACGACCGCCGTCTTGTCCGAAATCTGGCAGCGGTTGCCGACACGGGCAGGGATGTTCGCGGCGTCCAGCGTGGCGTCGTCGCCTTCCAGCACCGCGTTGCTGTCGTCAGCGGCGGCGAGGTCTTCGGTCTGCCATTCATGGAACGTGGCGGTCGCCTTGGAGCGGCCGATGTTGTTGGTGAAAGGAGTTTCCTCCGGCGCGACACGATAGATCACGTCCGAAAGGTCTTCGCGAATGCCCACGTTGGCGTAGGTGGTCGCCGTATTGGTAGGAAGTGCCATGTTACCTTGTCCTTGTTAGGAGCAGGGCTGCGGCTGCTTCTCCGCTGCGCGTCTGCCCGAATGATTGGATTGCTGCGTCTCGGTCGGCCTGGCTGCGCATGGCGGCCACGCCCTTGCCTCCTGGCGCTCCGGGGCGGCTCATCTGAGGAGGCTTGCCCTTGGCTGCACGCACCTGCGCCATCTGCTTGCTCATGATGCGATCGAGCTTTTCGGCCTTGACCTTCCACTCGCGCGCTTTGTTGAGGGCGATGATGTCGGTAGCGCCAGCTTGCGCCATCAGCTCTGCCGGGTAACCGAGTTCTGCGCCGATGGACTGAAGCTCTGCTTTCAGTTTCGGCCCTGCAGATGGATCGAACCAGTCGGGGAGCTGTTCTTGCAGGCGTTCCGTTTCAACACGGATGTCTTCGGCGGAAACCTGTTCACGAGCGGCTCGAGCCTGCTGCTGTGCTTGCGCGATTGCCTGCTGCAACTGCTGTTGCTGGGAGGCTGCGGCGCGATAGGCAGCGTCTTGCCGTTGATAGGTTAATACATCATCTGGATTCCCCGTGTAAAGCAGCCTTTGATCGGGTGCCTGGGGCTGGAATTGCTGGGCATAAACCTGAAGCGCGATGCTGTGATCCTCCGCCTGCTGGGCAAGGATTTCGCGGGCCTGATTTTCGACCTGCGTCTTCGTCTCAGCGGCCTTGCGTCCAGCCTCGCGAACGAACCTGTCACGCTCCTGCTCGCGGCGTGCGACGACTGCCTGCGCCTCGGGGGGCAGTTGCCCCCAGACCTTCGCGTCTTCCTTCGACCAGCTATTGGGCGCGGGGACTGCCTCGACCTCCGGTTCGTCGGCTTCCGCCTCTTCGTCCGCGACCTCCTCTTCGGTCGGCTCAACCTCTTCGGATGCCTCCGGCTCAAGCGCTTCTTCGCTCAGCGGCGCATCGTCCGTCACGGCTTCGGTCGTATCGGTCGTGTCCTGCGTCTCTTCGACCGGGACCAGAAAGTCCTCAACCGAGACAGCAGTATTCTCACCATCGTTCATGTCGTGGCCTTTCTCAGATATTCAGCCATTTGCGCTTGGCTGCGGGGAGTTGTTCGATCTCGCGGGCACGTTCGACCTTGCCGCGTGCGTCGATGCCGTTGAGGATCGCGCTCTTGATCTGGGCTTCCACCCTGTCGATGACGCGGGTGGCGACCGCGAACTTCACGATCTTGTCGCTGCTCCACGGCTCATCGGCGGCGATCTCGGTCAGTCGCTCGGTGTAGGCGGCTCGGAGCGCTGCGATGGCAGGCTCAACGAATTCTTCCCATGCGAGCGCGGCCCTGTGGCCCTTGGCGGCGAGTTCTTCCTTGGTCATTTGTCCAAATCTCCGCCGGGCCGGTTCTTGGGAAGTTCGGCTTCCTCAACCTTCTTCGCGGCGATCTCGCGCTGCATTTCGATCTGCATGACTGCCAGCTGGTACTCCTGCTGCGCCTTCTGGGTCGCCAGATTGGCCTCGAAGATCGCCTTGTCGCGGGCAAGCTGCTCATCCAGCGCCGCCTTCTCCCGCGCCGCCTGAAGCTCATAGTCGAGCTTCTGCTGGGCCAGTTGGGCGTCGATCTGCATCTGCTGCGCCTTGAGCATCTGGTCGGCTTCGGACTTGACCTTATCCTGATCGAGCTTCTGCGCCGCGATCATGCTGTCAGCCTGCGCTTTGACCATCGCCGGGTCAGGCTTCTCCTCTGCCTCTCCCAACGTGTCGGGATCGGTCGCTAGGTCGCGGACATTGCCCAGATTGGCGTCTGCGATGATGCCCTTGACGTTGTTGTAGATGTTGGTGTCGTTGAACACGCGGGAGCCGCCCTGAACCGCCGCCTGCGCGATCTCCAGCAACATGGTGCGATATTGCAGGCGCTGATCCTTGCGACCCGATCCCAAGCCGACGCGCACGACCACGTTCATGTCGTCCGGCCATTCGCGCGGGTCGATCATCTGCGTCTCGCCGTCGATCACGACAGGCATTGAGCGGCCGAACGCCTTCATCAGCCGGTATTTCTTGAGGAACAGCCGTGCCAGCGCTTCAGCGAAGTTGCGCGCCAGATATTCCTCGATCTGCTGCCCCTGCGCCTGCATCAGCGCTGTGCCCGTCGCGGTCTTGTTCAGCGCGTCGGCGTCAAGGCCCTGATTGAGCCGTGTAATGCCGGTGCGGCTCTCCTTCTCGCCGGCCATGACTTCCATGACATCGAAGGCGGATTGCGCGGCGAAGGGGAGGGTTAGAGGCTCCGGCTTGATCGAACCCTGCCAGCGGACAATGCCGTTGGCGCGCACCGTCAGCATGTCGTCAATGGTCGTGTCGCCGATCGCATTCTCGTTCAGCAACATGCGCGGCGCATTGGTCTGGTAGAGATTGTCCAGCCCCTGCCGCATCAGCACCGAACGAACGCGCTGGATGTCCATCACCTTGTCGGCAAGGCTCTGGCCCACGATACGGCCCGGCATAGGGAACGGGCACCAGGCAACGCCCGGCTGCTCATCGATCGTGTCGATGGCGTAGGAGCCGTCTTCGCGGAGCAATATCTGGTTGCCGACGCGATGCGACAGGATCAGCTCGGCAATCCCGTCGCCGTTCAGGTCGTAGGTCGAATATTCCTCATAATACCAGACCTTGCGATTGGCACCGGTGCGGTTGAAGCCCTGCCGCCAGAAGTCCGTGATATTCTGGTCACGCGCGTTGGCGACCTGTTCGCCGTTCGAATATGTGCTGTCATCGGACAGGCCATCGGTCTGAAAGCCCATCTTCGCCAGCTCGGACAGGCTCTTGTCGAGCCGGAAGCCGCGATACACGCAATCATCGTCCAGATCGCGGGCGTCGCCGGAAAATACCGTCTGCTCGGAAGGCGACACATAATCACGGAAGCGCGGAGGCTGCGGGATGATGGCCGACACATTGACCGTGCCGTCACCCATGTCTTCGGCTGCGACGATCTCAGCCTGCTCGCTTACGAGCCGCGCCAAGTCCTCAGCGCTGATCGTGCCATCGAACCGGCGAGGGGGCTGCTCCTCCACCGTGACTTTCGCCACGCTTACCTTTTCGAGCAGGCCAGCCTTGATCCAGTCGTGCAGGAAGCGATAGCCGTCCTGGCCCTGCATGAACTCCTGCTGCACCGCCGCCGTAGCACTCTCGGCAACGCCCTTATCGCTGTGGTCGAACTCAACAACCTTGTCGCCGCTGACCATCGTGCGCAGGAGCGAGACGGTCATGTAATCGACCACCTCCGCAACATCGCGCGTCACGATCTGGCTGCGACCCTCCTCCTCGTCACCGAAAGGCTCGCCGTTGTAGAAGTCCAGCGCCGTCGCCCGTTCCTCATCCAGCCATTGATCGTAGGACTTGGTTTCCTCTTCCTTCAGGAAGGCGACGAACTGCTGGATGTCGTATTCGTCCATCAGACGATGCCCCTGTTTTTGTAGCTGATTGGTCGGGATTGCGCGGGCTTGGGTGCGACAGCGGCAGTCTCGAAGGATTTGTATCCGTGCGAAAACTCATCGTGCCGGGCAGTGTCCTTCCACACACCCAGCTTGTCGTCCCAATCCTTGCGGTAGCTATCCAAGCACTGGATCAGGCGCGAACAACGCTCTTCATCGAAGTAGCAATTCGGGAGGTAGGATCGGCTTGCCTCGATGCCCGATGCTTCCGTCGCGATGCGCGGCACGATCTCCACTGGCTTGATCCCGGCTTCAATTGCCCACTCCCGTTTGGTCTTGGCGACAGCACCCAATGAGCGGTGGTCGCCGTCATGCGGAAAGTAGTGGCGACCGTAGATGTAGCCCTTTTCGTTCAGGACGCGGGCATAATGCTCGAAACCTTCGCCGCTGTTTTCGTAATAGTCGATCCAACGTGTCTCCATGCCGACCTGCTGGCGGAATGAGAGAGCCATGCTGTCACCGACGCCTAAGTCCCAGAAGACATCGACAGGCTTGTTCAGGACCGGGATTTTGCAGATGCGGCCCTGCTCGCGGACCTTGGCCATCTCCGTTACGAAATAGGCCCCCTCGATCGTCGCCTCGAATGCTTCCTTCGGCGTGGAGGGATATTCGCGCTTCATGTCGCGGCCCTGCGTCTGCCGCTTCTTCACATACCAAGCCCGCTGGTTGCGGCTCAGCGTCGTGTCCATCACGACTTCGACCTGATCGAAATACTTGTCGTCTTCGGCGGTAATCACGGTCGCCGCCGTGTCCGCGTCATCAAGCCGGTAATTCGGGTCTTGCCACCATGCGTAGAAATGGAACTTGAAGTCGAGCTTGGTAAGAGCGCGCCCTTCCTTGGCGTCGTTCTGCGCCTTCTCGCACATGTCGTAGAACGCGCCGGAATTGCCCTCCGCAGTGCTTTCCACGAAGATGAATTGCCCCGCCTCAACAGCGTTGAAAGCGCCGGTAACGATCTCCTTCGCCTTGTCGGGGTATTTCGCGCAGACCTTGCCGAACTCCGACACGTGTAGAAGCTGGAACGTGCCCGAGCGCAGAGACGTGCCGACGCGGATTTTCGAATTATTGTTGAAGGCGAGAGTCTTGGCACTGTCAGTCGTGGCAGAACGACGTTGCTTCAGGCCATCGGGGATATGGTCATAGGCGAACTTGATCTTGTCCTCGAAGAACGCTTCAGCATCGTCGCGATTGTGCGCGATCACGCCCGCTGACGTGTTCGAATTGAACAGGCAGCTATCGAGCATGTAGATTTGGATGAAGGTCGTGAAGCCAAGCTGTCTAGCCTTCAGAACCGCGTTGAGATACCAGAGATCATCGAAGAACTGCTCCTGCGCCCAATTGGTGCGGAACGGGATCGCGGTGCCAGTCTTGTCCTTGATCCAGTAGAGGTTGTTGATCCGCCAGCGTGGATCGGCCCACTGGTCAACGATCGCCGCGCTAGCCATTGGGCAGGCCCTTTGAGCGTCCGTCGATTTGGTCTAACAGGGCTGTTAGGCTGTCCTGAACACCGTGGTTCAAGTCTGTCTCAGACTTCTCGCGCCAGTCGTCTTTGCGGCGGTTCTTCAGCCAGAAGATCGCAGCAGTTGTGTCAGCGGCGATCTTCGCGCGGAACGGCGCGTAAACAGGCTCAGCGGCACCGGCAGGCATGAAGATTTTAACCTCATCCTGCTCATACCCAATCGCCTTCTGGTAGAGGCTTCGCTCGACACGCTCATCAGCAACGTCCTTGCCGACTTTTACGGCCTGACAAAATTCGTCGTGATCGTGCTTCCAGCGGTATATCGTGCGGACATCGACTTCGAAGAAATCAGCGATTTCCTGATCGGTCGCGCCAAGCTGAGCCAGCTTCTCAGCCTGCCTAGCGTAGTCATCGCTATAACTGGAGGGGCGGCCCGCTTCGCTCATGGGGCCAACCATTTACAGCACGAAGAATCGCGCCGGGAGGTGTTATTAAATCAGATGACCCATCCGCTTCAGATCGCGCTCGATCCGCAGCAGCGATGAGTAATCATGCAACCCGCAGCGGCGCATGATCTCTCGCTTGGGCAGACGGTTTTCACCCTGCGCGCGTTCCACCAGCTCCGCCAACACCTGCTGGCGACGATGGGTCAGCTGTCCTGCCGGCCTTCCCCGCATCCTCAATCTCCAATTATGGCTTTGACGGCACGTTCCTTCGCAATCACCCTGCGCTCGGCAGTGCGAAGCTGAGCTATCGTGGTGCGCTTCCACGGCTTGCCGCGATCCCAGCGCTTGCGGTTGATCTTGTGAGCTACCGTCAGCATCATCTCAATCTCCCTGGTGGTGGTTGGTGGGCTGGGTCATCATGCTACGTCCGCCCAATCGGTGCCCGTTTCAGGCGGTATCTCGACACTGACGCTGATATGGTCGTTCCTGACAGCTAGCCGGTGGGCCAGAGCATAAGCGGCAGCCTGACCTCCGAACTTGCCATCATTGTCGCCAAAAATGCGCAGGCGCTTGACTGCCAAGGGCGGCGTAAATGCCTTGAGGCCATCGGCGCTGATCATAGACCAACACGGGATACCGAACCGCTGTTGAACCATGAGCGCCGTCTCGATGCCTTCAGCTACACCCATTTCCTCTGCTTCTGGCGACAGGGCTATGTACGACCCATGCGGCGTGTCGCCGGGCATGAGGCGCTTCGGGCTACTGATCTTCGCCTTCGCGCCGTTTTGGAGGTAGGTCCGATGGAGGGTGAGAGGTTCGCCAGCTGGATCGCGGACTAATGCGATCATTGCCGCTAGATGCTTCACTGTCTCGCCTGTCACCTTCAGGCGCGGAATGAACCGGAGCGCCTCGCTGTAAGGGCCATTGATGCCGCGAGAAGCCAGGTAACGGCCTGCTTCATCAGTTGGCGTGATGGCCTTGCTGGCCTGCCATGCCTCCCTTAGGGCCTGAACGCGCTGCTCCTCGGACATGCTGCGCCTAGGCTTAACCGTCTCGCAACCAGGAGCGACCTGCATGATCTTGTTGGCGGCATCACGAAAAGTCAGGCGGTGGGCCATCATGACCAGCTGCACGCCATCACCAGCGCCGCACTGGTTGCAATAGAATGTCCCTCTGCCTTCAAGATTATCGAAGCGGAAGCGATCCTTCCCGCCGCACATGGGGCAGGGGGTTTGCTTGCCCGTCAGATAGTTGGGACTGAACCCAAGCTGCGGAAGTATGGAGTGCCAGCGGTTGCGGCACTGATCGGCTATACCGGTCATCATGCAGCCCTCTTTGATTTGCCCTTCGCGAAGCGGATCAGCTTCGAACGAACGTAGTTTTCGATTTCGGGAGTAGGTTCGGTGGGGATCTTGCTCAGGCCCTGGGGCCACACCCCGAACCGCTCGCGATATTGGTTCGCAGCCCAGCCTTCCTTATATTTGCGCTGGATTTGGATGAAGCGCAGGCCGGAGAGCCAAAGCTGCTTTTCCGCCATGGTCGCGACCCGCTTCTTGCCACCGATCTGGACAAGCTCGCCGTCCTCCTCCTCAAGCTCTGAGCGAGTTTCGGGCACGAACTTGCAGATGGGGCATTCGCGGACTTTGGGAGCCTTCAGGAACCCACAGGAGGGACATTCCTTCGGTAATGGATCAGCACGCTCAGCCTTACGTTCGCCCTTCTTTGCTGTGCATAGCGGCATTGAGCCAATATCAGTGGGAAGGCCAAGGCGAAGCATGTTGTCGCTGTGATCCAGCACCAAACCATCCGGATAGCCGCTGTTGGCGCGGATCACTCGCCCCGCAATCTGGACGTGGAGCATCTTCGATTTTGTCGGACGTGCTATGATGATGCAGCCGATCTTCCAGTCCACACCCTTGGTCAGTGTCGCGATGTTGCAGACAACCTTCGTTTCGCCACGCTCAAGTCGCCCCTGTATGCGGGCGCGCTCGGGGCCATCGGTGTTCATGTCGATGTATTCGGCAGGCACACCGGCATCGAGAAACCGCTGTTGGACCTTTTTCGCATGGGCGCGGTCAACGCAGTAGCAGAGGGTCGGGCGATCCTCACCAAGCCGCAGCCATGTCGAGACGATGTCCGCGATCAGGCCCGCATTGGCCATTCGATCGCCCAACTGCTTCCCATTGTAATCGCCGCCCGTGACGGAAACCCCGGCCAAATCCGGGTGCGACGGCGCGAACACCCGAAAATCGAGCAACATGCCTTTGTCGATCAACTGGCGCATCGTGATAGGCTCAATCAGGTCGTCATAGACCAGCCCAAGCCCTTTCGCCCATGGCGTTGCAGACAATCCGACGACAGGGCGGTTCGCCCATTTCTCGCCAGCAAATTGCTCTTCCAGCCACTGGTTGCGGACATGCGCCTCATCAACGATCGCCATGTCTACGTCCGGCATCCCGCGCCGCTGGAGCGTTTGGACGGATGCCACCTGAACCGGCTTCGACCAGTCCGTCATCGAATGGCTGGCCTGGATCACGCCGACATCGCGAATGCCAAGTTCCCAAAAGCTCTGAACCGTCTGGTCGATGAGTGAGATGGCGTCCACGATGAACACGACCCGATTGCCCCGAGATACAGCGCTTTCGATGATTGCCGCCGCCGTGCGGGTTTTCCCCGCGCCTGTCGGTTGCTTGAGCATCGGTCGCTTATGGCCAGCCGAGATGGAATAGCGGAGGAGGCGAACCGATTCCGCCTGATGGTCCCAGAGCGGAATCATGACAACGCTCCAACATAATTATTCCAGCCGGAAGATGGAGTTTGCGGCCTAGGGCGGAACCATGCTCTGGCGTTTGCAGCTATCCGGCGCAGGACAGTGCCCAGAGCGGTCCAGTCGATAGCTTTACGAAGCCTCACAACGAACCAAACCCGGCTAGGAAAATCTGAGCGGTATTTATTATCTCTATGGGAGGGGCGGCTGCGTGCCACTTTTATCTCTCCATGAAGGGAGATGGTTTCTCCGGCGCATTGTATCGCTGCTTCCGGGGCCAGAACCTCCTGCAACTTGGTCAAGTCCACGCCATACACAGAGACGTTGCCGCGACCGACCCCGCCCGCGATGCGAATGACGATGCCCAATTCCATAAGGCGACCAATCGCACCTCGAATGGCGCGATCCGACAGGTCTAGCGAGGCGTTAAAATCATCTTGGCTATATTCGATCGCGCCGGATTTGCCGCGATGATAGAACCATAGATTAACGAACTTTATGAGGACAGCCCGCTGAGAATCCGTCAACTTAATAGCGGAGCCATGCTTCGCTATGCGCCGATAAATGGTCTGTTCTGCGAAGGCAGCGCTGTCCATGAATTTGCCCATGATCAAGCCTCCGCTGCCGGTTGGGCCAAGAGCAAGCGAGCGTGATCATCGCCCAACATACCAGCCCTCCGAAGGGATGAGACAAGCGCTTCTCGATCCGAGGTTTCGCTGTATGTATCCAATAGGCTACCTAGAATGGCGAGGCGCTTTGCCTCCACAATCATGGTGGAAACAGAGGGCTTTCCCGGTTTCTTGCTCATGCTGGCTCCACTTCGATCACGACGCGGCCGAGAGGATCGCGCCCGGCGATATGGACGATGGGCTGGCCGAACGTGCGGTCATCCATACCAAGCGCCTGAGCAATGCCGTCCTGATAAGCCTTCAGGCTGGCGCTGGCGTTGTCCTTGTCCGGTTCCGGGCCGCGCGGCTTGGCGAAAAACGTGGCTCGCAACCGCAGTGGTGAGCCGTCATGCTTGAACGCGGGTGGGACAGCTGCCAGCAGTGCGGCGTGTGCCCACTGGCGATGCTTCTTCGTCTCGCGGCCCTTCGCGGCCCAATGCGAGCGACCGTTAGGCCAGAGCGCCTTGTGAGGATAGGGAAGCTCAATTTGCACGCGCATACCTCCCGCTCTCATCCCTCTTCGGCTGCACGCACTTGGCGCGCTGTTCCCGCTGCCAACGGGCGCGGATCATGTCGAAGAAGGCGGGGGTTTCTGCCATTTTGCGGCGGAGTTCGAGGATCATTGAGCCTGCTCCCCCATGGCCGCCGCGATCTTGGAAAAGCGGCTCTTGCAGGCGGATTTCGTCTTGCCGAGAATTGCGCCGACAGACGCGAACGTCTCGCCTTCCGCGATGCCGTCCATCAGGATAGCGTCCTGATCTTCGGTCCAATCGCCGGGTCTGCGCTGCACGATGATTCCGGCTGTGCGCTTGCCAGTCCTGCTGATCGTGACGACGCGCCCGCAATTGCTGCGCTCCACCGTGATATAGCCTGACACCTCCAAGAGGTTGACCAGCCCAGACGGACCATTGCCGCTGCAATATCCAAGCATTTCGGCAAGGTCGTTATTGGTCGGGCATGTCGCTCCGTCATTGGCGGCGCGCTCAAGAATGGCGAAGCACCTCTGAAGCCTGTCATCGCGGTACTGCGTCGTTGCGGTGACGCGCTTCGCCTTCCGCACCGCCTCCTCGACGGCCTGCTGCTGTGTGATGGGTTTCATGCGAAACACTCCTTCCAGATGTGGAAGAGGCAAGGGACGATCAGCGATGTCGCAGCGGACAGGGCGAGGTAGGCTAGGAGGTAGGTCATGCTGCCACCCCCGCCAGCTTAACCGGCTCCAACCGGGCTAACCGGGCGCGCAGGGCATCGATAGCCCGCGAAGCCTCGTCCAGCGCCTCCGCGCCGATCTCCTTCAACTCGCCGTCATCGATTGCGCCGGGCGTTTCCAGGTCGGTCATCGCTGCGCTGATGAGGTGCGCCAGCTTCAGAATGTGGCACAGCTTCTCGCCATCGGTGGTGGCGTCCGCGTTGATCTCGACCAGCTTCATGCCGATGAGCGACAGGACGCCATTGGCAAAACGACCATTCCATTCCCGGCAACCGAGCAGGAAAGCGCTGACCGGCATTTCCGATAGTGCGTTGGCGTAATCGCTGGCTCGGTCGTCGCTCTTGCCGAGAACGCGGCCCACGTCTTTCCACGTCAGACTGTCCTCTTTGCGGATGTCGGACAGGTCATCGCCAATTTGTTGCAGCGCGGCAGAAACGGAAAAGCTGGACCGCCTGCCGTGGATTTGCGGCTTCGTGTTCATGCATTCGCTCCATTATGGATGGATTGACCAAAACTGGTGGCGGACGAACGATCGCGTGTAGCGGCCACGACCGGACGCCCGCCTTCGCTGCCGTTAGTCACGACAGCTATGGGAAATGGATTGACGACAGCGCGGCCTTGCGCGTCCTCGACTATGAGGTGGACGGCGAGCATTCAGCGGCCCTCCATGCTGGCCAGAATGGCGTGGCCAATGAGTTCGGGGATTTGGGGGACTACGGCGTTTCCGAGCCCTTTAAGTCGGTGTGCAGCATCGGGAACCCCATAAGCCACTCGACCCACGTTGGGTTCAGTCCGCCACGTTTCCCCGAGCTCACGCCCTCCACGATACCCACTGATCGTGGAAGTGAGGATTGCTGCCGGCCAGGCGCGTTGCTCATCCCGGCTTTGAAGTCGCCCGCATTGGGCGTGGGCCACATGGCGACTGCCCAGCCCAGCTTGTTCGGCTTCGATCGCCCATCCCCAGAGCAAGTCAGCGTTGTGTCGCTGCTCGCCTTCGCTGAGTTCGGGGTAGGCCACGATCCAGATGCGATCGCGTCTGTGGCGTGCGCCAATGTAGGAAGCTGGTATGCAATGCCACTCCGCATCATACCCGATCGAGGCCAGGTCTCCGAGAACTCGGCCCATCCCTCGACTAAGCAGCGCTGCGACGTTCTCCACGATGATGAAGCGAGGTCGAAGCTCGCCAGCAAGGCGCACGATTTCGCTCCAGAGGCCGCTGCGCTCGCCATCCAATCCTGCCCCAAGTCCTGCGAAGGACAAATCCTGACACGGGAAGCCTCCGCAGATGACATCGACGGCAATTCCATCGGCAGCAAGTCGGTCACTGGTCAGCGTCCTTACATCATCATAACAGGGAACATCGGGCCAATGCTTAGCCAGCACCCGACGGGGGAAATCTTCGATCTCGCAGAAGGCGACCGTCTCGAAACCGCCAGTGCGTTCGAGGCCAAGGCTGAACCCGCCTATGCCGCTGAACAGGTCGAGCACCTTGAGCTTGCCCGCCCTATCGGCCCCATTGCTGAGGAAGTTGTCGCGCGCCTTAGCCACCACCTACCGCCTTTCTTCGAGAGGGATGAGGCCCTGAAACACAGGGTCGGGATGCGAGCAGATGGCGCGACCACAGGCTTTGCAGTGGGGGAGGGCGCGATTCAGTTCCGCCAGTCGGATGTCGAGGTGATCGACGAGGACGAGGCCGTTACGCCACTCCTGACCAAGCTGGAGGTCGGTCATGCGTATTCTCCGCAACCGCGACCGACTTGTCCGGCGTCGCGCGCGTCCACAAAGTCAGTCCAGTGGACCCAGCCTTTCGGACAGGCGAAACCCCATTCGCGAACAGCGGGGCCGGTCATGAACAAGGAAATCACGCGTTGACCGGGGATCACTTCAAGCCGGTGCAACGCCTCCGCGCCACGCTCGACAACATCGCCAGCAGAGCGAGTAAACACGCCATCAGGGGTGTGCTCGATATAGCTTCCGGTAATAATGAAGCTGGTGTTTGCCCACGGATGATCGTGCATCGCCCGGTCGTCGTCAGACTGCCGAATGTCGTGCAGATAGACGTTGCAGAACTTGTTGCGGGGGATCACCCACCAACGGCGCATGTAATTTTCACCGATAATGAAGTCCGGTTCGCGAGCCATGATGGCTTCGGCCCATGCCTGCATGGCAGGCAGGTCGGCGTAGGGGAGGCCGCTCATGCCGCGCTCCTTTCGGCAGCAGCTGAAAGCACCTCTTCCATGCGCTCGGATGGGATGTTGTTTCGCTCCCACCAGCCCTGCACAGTCGTGTGATGTTTGTGTCCGAGGCGACGCGCCAGTCCGCGAATGCCGCCGAGGTTTTTGATGATCTGCCGATGCTCAATCATTCTCCCTCGGTACAGGACGTACGTACGTCCGTCAAGGGCGTAGCAACTGTACCGCGTTTTTGCGATGGCGCGTACATGGCAAACAAAACGACAGGCGAGATTCTGCTGGCGCTCAAGCTGCGAGCTGGCGACCCGACACTGGAGGAAATTGCCAAGGCTGGAGGCTGGAAAGGTAAGTCCGGTGTCCAGACTTATTTCAACGCCACCTATGAAGGCCCTCTTGGCGGACTAGTCGCCCTCAAGTTGGCGAAGGCGCTGGAGGGTAGGGGTTCGCCTCCCATAACAGCCGAAGACGTGACCGCTCTTGCGGCTGTCGCACCGCTGCCAAACGCATCACAGCCTGTTGAATATGAAGGTTCTTCTTTCTACCGTATGCCACGCGACCTTCCCATTTATGGGTCGGCGCTTGGAGCGGAGCATATCGTGGACGGTGAGGCTGTCGAACTGACGACGCTGAACAAGGCGGAGATTATCGAGCGGCGTGAGCGCCCGCCCATCCTGAACGGCAAGCAGGATGTCTATGGCCTCTATGTGCAGGGATCGAGCATGGACCCTGCCTTTGATGACGGCGATCTGCTTATCGTCCAGAAGACGACAGCAATTAGCATTGGCGATTTCGTCGTGGTCTATCTCCGCCCACTCGATGAAAGCGACGATGGCGAAACTGCCAGAAGCGTCCTCATAAAGCGCCTGGTGCGCCGAACAGCGCAATATGTGGAACTGCGGCAATATCAGCCGGATATCACGTTCCGCATCCCGAAAGACGATGTTCTCCGCATCGACAAGGCCCTGCGCACTCGCGACCTCCTACAATAGGCATCAGAAGATTTAATCACGCATAATCAACGTGGTACGGAAAATCCGTCCTGCGCGTACACCTGTCCCTTGACACGTACGTACGTATAGTCCATACCTCCTCTCATCCCAGCCGAACCACCGGCGCATGAGGAGGATGAGATGGCACTGGCCGAACTGATCGAACGTTGGGATAGCGGCGACTTCGGTGATGTTGTTCGCCGCATCGCTTCTCGGGTCGAGATCGATGAATCTGGCTGCTGGAACTGCTCTTATGGCCGGGACACCAGCGGATACCCGCAGGTCAGCTATCTCTCGCGCATGGAATTGACGCATCGCGTTATGTATGTCGCCGCCAAAGGCATCATCCCCAGCGCGCTGCAACTGGATCACCTCTGCCGCAATCGCGCCTGCTGCAATCCTGACCATCTTGAAGCGGTCCCATCACGAGAAAACACGATGCGCGGCGATACAATTATCGCTCGCAATGCCGCTGTGACGCACTGCCCTAAGGGGCACGAATATGGCCCGAACAACGCATTTCCTGCTGATCTAAAGCGGGGGAAGCAGCGCCGTTGTCGCACCTGCCACCTCGAAAAATCCAAGCAACGCAAGATCGCCGAAAGGAACGCCGCATGACCATAGATGAACTTGTCGCCTATTGGGACTCTGATGAGGGCAAGCCATACAAAGGTAAGCTCATTGATATGGAGGCGTATGAGCAAAACCCCGGCAGTCTTTCTTGTTTATGTGCGCAAGGTCAGGTGCTTCATGTCCTCGGCGGTATGTCGCCTCGCGATCTCTACGGCAAAAATCAGGAAAGCGCCGACAAGCTGACGGCCGATCTGCTCAAGATCAGCCGCGCTCATGCCGTCCTGCTCCGCAACGTCAATGACGGCATGGACGGAGCGCCCTCGATTGTTCTGACCGATCCCTGCAAGGTGCTTGGCGACCAGTGGAGCAAGCTGCTCGATTTCTGGTGGGCGCTGGACCAGTTCACGCCGGCTGACTGGCGCAACGTGGCCGCCGCAAGGGACGCCGCAAGGGCCGCCGCAAGGGCCGCCGCAGGGTCCGCCGCATGGGACGCCGCATGGGACGCCGCATGGGACGCCGCATGGGACGCCGCAGGGGACGCCGCAGGGGCCGCC
>NZ_JBHTLS010000107.1:0-27789 GCF_042678845.1 Sphingobium olei
CCCAACGCCCAGCCCGATATCCCCCTGATCGAGGCAAGGCTGGAAGCGCTCGCGAAAAAATGGGCGCCACGGACACGCCGGAAAGCCTGACAGGCCGCGTCAATGCCGCCTTCCGTCGGCGCTTACTTCATAACGGCTTCACTTCCCCACGAACGTGTCACCCCGACCTATCGGGAACGCGAGGCAGTGGTCCTATTAGTAGTTTTCCTGAGCTCAGACTGCGGAGCTGAACTTTCGCCCCGCCTCATGGCGGTATGGATCGAACACTGCCGCTATGGTGCGGGCATAGGGGAGGGCTTCGGGCGGAATAACGAGCATGTCGCCTTCGAAGCGAACGATACCCACAGCGGCAAAACGACGGAGCCGGCTTTCGGCTTCCAGTCGCATGTCGAGGGGAAGTTCCACGCGTCCATGACAGAGCAGCGCCTCGATTATACCGCCGCATCGCTGATCCTCAGCGTTTCGCCGAATCCCCCGAGATCCTGGCAGGTGATCTTGCGAAAGCATCATGCGATAACGCCCGGCATTCTTCTCATTCTGGATCAAAAGGCCTGGGAAGCTGCTGATCGCGGACGCTCCAAGGCCGATCAGGACCGGTGCTTCGTCATCGGTGAAGCCTTGGAAGTTTCGGTGCAGCCGACCGTTGGTCGCCGCTTGGGCCAGCGGGTCGTCTGGCAGGGCAAAATGGTCAAATCCTACCGGGATATAGCCGTGCTGAGTCAGGAATTGGTATCCTGACATTGCCAATCGGAATCGCGTGTCCTGATCGGGCAGGGCATCCGCATTGATCCGCCGCTGACGCGCGATCAGGTGTGGAACATGGGCGTAGCCGAACAGCGCGATCCTGTCGGCGCCGAACTCAACTGCGCGGGTGAGGGTCGCGGCGAGCTGATCTTCGGTCTGTCCCGGGAGACCGTACATCAAGTCGTAATTAAGCGACGTGATTCCCGCTTCGCGCAGGAGAGATGTGCACCGCTCGATGTCCTGTACAGGTTGAATCCGCCCAATCGCCTGCTGCAGCCGTGCGTCGAATGTCTGGACGCCGAGGCTGGCGTTGTGAACGCCTATGCCAGCCATCGCGCGAGCCCAGCCGGCGGTTAACGTCCGGGGGTCGAGCTCCACCGAGACGAGGGGATCGTCGAGATGGAATGCGTCGGTCAGCGAAAGGAAGAGGCGCACGAAATCCGCAGGCGCTATGGCGTTTGGACTGCCGCCCCCGAACGAAATACGTCGGACATACGCCGTTTTCGGCAGCAGCTGGCCAACGAGGGAAACTTCCCTATGCAGAGCTTCGAGATAGGTCGTCAGCCTGTGCCCGCGATTGGCGCGTCCGGTATTGCAGCCGCAATACCAGCATATCGTCTCGCAAAAGGGTATATGTACGTAGACCGAAACCTCGCCTGTGACTTGAGCAAGCGCTGCGACAAGGTCCGGTCCACCCACGTCGTCATCGAATTCCGCAGCGGTAGGATAGCTGGTGTAGCGCGGAACGGGCGCCGCCAGTAAATCAGGATGATAGGACCACATTTCGTGATTTTGAGGATTCGATGCGATTCTCTCCTTGAGGCGCGTCAAATTTGTCGCCGAATTGCATGGCGCGATTTAGAGCCAACTTCACTCGACGGATGGCAGGCCACCAGGCGCGGTTGACCAGAATATTGATTTGAAACAAAGATCGGCTTCAAAGGCGCCGCTATCGGATTGTTCGAACCTGGAGACGACCGGATGAGGAAAAGGTCGCCTGGTTCTGGTACGCTCTCACAGTGTGCTAGGGAGCAATCAAGGGAAGGAGCCTGACGGTCAACTGCGGCGCGAGTGATCACGCGTGCCGTGTGTCGAAGGGTTTATTATGCGCCGGTCTTCCCGTTCACCTGTCACCGCAACATCAGTGTCGTGTTCCCGGCGCATTCTCGCGGTAAGGGAACAGGGCGGCTGGCAAACCCATATTAGCTTCTTTGCCGTCGATCGGCAGCAGCCGACTGGAAGGGAGTTGCGATCATGAGTCTGCCGATTGGAATGTGGGGCATAATCATCGGCGTACTCGGGATCGTGGCCGTAGCGAGCGGGGCCTGGCTGCTTCTACGCGCGCGCGACGTTGCCCGGCTCACGGACACGCCGAACAACGAGGTCGCGCCTGGGCGCAAGCGGAGGCCTTCAGCCAGCCGCGGGACGGTGCGGATCGTGCTCGCGATCAACGTCCTCGCCACCATCGGGGCCCTCGGGATCTTCGCCCTGGTGGCGTCGCGCACCATCGGCTCGAATGAAACGCGAACCGATCCCTACGCGGCGCGGCCCTGAAGCAGAATCAAAGGACGGCGAGAATGGACGAACTACTCTTCAAGGTGGGCGCTTGGCTATTGCTGGCGATACTGGCGCTTTTCGCCTGCGCGCTCGCCATGGATGCGGGATTCTCAGTCCATATGGCGATCGTATCGGCCACGGCCTTGCTGATCGCCTGGATCACCATGGTAAAGGCGGATTTCCAGGTTTTGTCGGGCTTTAAGCCCGCGACCATGCCCGACGTTACCCGCTATGACGATGATCTGATCCGGCTCGGCGTCATTGCCACTCTGTTCTGGGGCGTGGTTGGTTTCCTCGTCGGCGTCGTGATCGCGACTCAGATGGTCATTCCGTCTTTGAACCTCGAGCCATGGTTCAGTTTCGGACGAATGAGGCCGCTTCACACGTCGGCTGTCATCTTCGCGTTCGGCGGCAACGCGCTCATCGCGACGAGCTTCTACGTCGTACAGCGCACCTGCCGCGCGCGCCTCGCGTTCCCCGCGCTCGCCCGTTTCGTGTTCTGGGGCTATCAGCTGTTCATCGTCCTCGCCGCGACCGGCTATCTGATGGGTGTTACCGCCAGTCGCGAATATGCCGAGCCCGAATGGTATGTGGACCTGTGGCTGACGATCGTCTGGGTCGCCTATTTCGTCGTCTTCGTCGGAACGCTGCTGCGCCGGACCGAACCGCACATCTACGTCGCGAACTGGTTCTATCTCAGCTTCATCATCACCATCGCGATGCTGCACATCGTGAACAATCTGGCGGTGCCCGCAAGCCTTTTCGGCTCGAAGAGCTACTCCGCCTTTGCGGGCGTGCAGGATGCGCTGACGCAATGGTGGTACGGTCACAATGCGGTGGGGTTCTTCCTCACCGCCGGTTTCCTGGCGATGATGTATTACTTCGTGCCCAAGCAGGCCGAGCGGCCGATCTACAGCTACCGGCTCTCGATCATCCACTTCTGGAGCCTGATCTTCCTCTACATCTGGGCGGGTCCGCACCATCTCCATTATACGGCGCTGCCCGACTGGGCTCAAACGCTGGGCATGGTCTTCTCGGTCGTGCTGTGGATGCCGAGCTGGGGCGGGATGATCAACGGTCTGATGACGCTGAACGGCGCTTGGGACAAGATCCGCACAGATCCGATCATCCGCATGATGGTCTTCGCGCTGGCCTTCTACGGCATGGCGACGTTCGAGGGGCCCATGCTTTCGATCAAGGCGGTGAACTCGCTGTCCCACTACACCGAGTGGACGATCGGCCATGTGCATTCGGGCGCGCTGGGCTGGAATGGCATGATCACCTTCGCGGCGCTGTACTATCTCGTTCCGCGGCTATGGGGTCGCGAGCGACTTTACTCGCTGCGCATGGTCAACTGGCATTTTTGGCTCGCGACGCTTGGGCTCGTGCTCTACGCGGCGGCGCTTTGGGTTGCCGGCATCACGCAAGGCTTGATGGCCCGCGAATATGGCGCCGACGGCTATCTCGTCTACGCCTTTGCCGAGATCGTGGCCGCCATGAAGCCCTACTATGCTATCCGCGTCCTCGGCGGTCTGCTCTACCTCCTGGGCGCCCTGATTATGGTCTACAACGTGTGGATGACCATCGCGGGCCGGCTTCGCAAGGAAGCGCCCATGTCGAGCCCCACCTACAATCCCGAAGCCGACCGGCCGATCGCGCCGGCTGCGACGCCGGCCGAATGAAGGGAAACGCCTGATGTCATCGCAGCTCGCCACCCAGCACAAGAAGCTGGAGCGCAATGTCACTCTTCTCAGCGTCTTCGCATTCATCGCGGTTGCGATCGGCGGCATCGTGGAGATCGCGCCCCTCTTCTGGATCGACTCCACAGTCGAGAAGGTGGAAGGCGTGCGGCCTTACACGCCGCTCGAGCAGGCCGGTCGCGACATCTATGTACGCGAGGGCTGCTACACCTGCCATAGCCAGATGATACGCCCCTTCCGCGATGAGGTGGAGCGCTATGGCCATTACAGCCTTGCCGCCGAATCCATGTACGATCATCCTTTCCAATGGGGATCCAAGCGCACAGGTCCCGATCTGGCGCGAGTGGGCGGGCGCTACTCGGATGAATGGCATGTCCAGCACTTGAAGGACCCGCGCTCGGTCGTGCCCGAATCCATCATGCCGACCTACGCGTTCCTGGCGGAGACCGAACTCGATCTCAAAGGCATCGACGGAAAGCTCGGCGCACTGCGCAAGGTCGGCGTGCCTTATACCGAGACCATGATCGAGAATGCCGAGGCTGATCTTAAGCAGCAAGCATCTCCCGATGGCGACGCGGCCGATCTCGCCAAGCGCTATCCCAAGTCCCAAGTGCGCGACTTCGACGGAGATCCATCGAAGCTGACCGAAATGGATGCTGTGGTTGCCTATCTGCAGATGCTCGGCACGCTCGTCGATACGAACGCAGCCGCGGCGCAGGAGCGGCGGCGATGACCTACGACGCATTGCGCCATTTTGCCGACAGCTGGGGCCTGGTGCTCATGGCGATCCTGTTTCTGGTCCTGGTCGGCTGGACTTTCCGCAAGGGTGCCCGTTCCCGGCAGGACCGCGCCGCCCGTTCGATCCTGGAGGAAGACGATGGCTGACAAGCGGATCGATGAGGCGACGGGAACGCCCACGGTCGGGCACGAGTGGGACGGGATCGAAGAGCTCGACACCCCCATGCCGCGCTGGTGGCTGTGGACGCTCTATGCGACGATCCTGTGGGGTATCGTCTATACGGTGTTGTATCCGGCCTGGCCGCTCGTCAACTCGGCGACCACGGGCCTGCTCGGCTGGTCGAGCCGCGAGCAGCTTGCAGGCGAGGAAGAAGCCGAGCGCATCCGCAAGGCGCCCTTGCAGCTGGCCCTGGCGCGCATTCCCATCGAACGGCTCAATGAGGACTCGCGGCTGATGCAGGCCGCGGTCGAAGGCGGCCGCGCAGCCTTCAAAGTGCATTGCGTTCAGTGTCACGGCTCGGGCGCGGCGGGGAGCAAGGGCTATCCCAACCTCAATGACGACGACTGGCTCTGGGGCGGCGACATCAAGGAGATCCACACGACCCTGGTTCACGGCATCCGTCAGCCAGGCCATGAAGAGACGCGCATGTCGCTGATGCCGGCGTTCGGACGTGACGGCATCCTCACGCCCGAGCAGGTCGAGGATGTGGTCAGCCATGTGCGCGTCATCTCTCGCCAGGAGAAGGCGAGTCCGGCGTCGCAGCGGGGAGCGAAGCTGTTTGCCGACAATTGCGCGGTGTGCCACGGCGCTCAAGGCGGAGGCGACCGAAAGTTGGGAGCGCCCAATCTGACCGATCGTATCTGGATGTACGGAGGCGACCGGGAGACGGTCGCGCAGACGATCAACAATTCCCGCTACGGCGTCATGCCGGCCTGGGGCGCACGCCTCGATCCGGTCACGGTCAAGATGCTGGCGGCCTATGTTCACTCGCTGGGGGGCGGCGAGGATTTCATTCCCGAGCCTGCGCCAAGCGCCGCCGCATCCGCGGCGCCGCAAGCGGCTCCCTCCCAAGCGGCCAAGAGCAATGTCCAGCCCAGATGATCTGACCGGCCCCAAGCAGCAGCTGTTCGAGAAGCGGCAGAAGGTCTTCCCCAAGGCAATCGACGGACCATTCCGTCGATTCAAATGGCTGGTCATGGCCGTCACGCTGACGATCTACTACGTCACGCCGTGGTTGCGTTGGGATCGCGGGCCCTATGCGCCGGATCAGGCAGTGCTCGTCGACATCGCCAACCGCCGTTTCTACATGTTCTCGATCGAGATCTGGCCGCACGAGTTCTACTACGTCGCCGGCCTCCTGATTATGGCGGGTATCGGGCTTTTCCTCGTGACCTCGGCTGTGGGCCGGGCATGGTGCGGCTATGCCTGTCCGCAGACCGTCTGGACCGACCTGTTCCAGCATGTCGAGCGGGCGATCGAAGGTGACCGCAACGCGCAACTGCGTCTTGAGAAAGCACCCTGGGGGCTTTCCAAATTCGCCAAGCGCGTGACCAAGCACGCGATCTGGCTGCTGATCGCCGTGGCGACGGGCGGCGCCTGGATTTTCTACTTCGCCGATGCGCCAACGCTGGCGCGTCAGCTATGGGACCTGGACGCGCCTTATCAGGCATGGTTCACGATCGGGCTTCTGACGGCGACGACCTACATCTTGGGCGGCCTGATGCGCGAGCAATTCTGCATCTACGGCTGTCCCTGGCCGCGCATCCAGGGAGCGATGCTCGACGAGAAGTCGCTCATGGTGACTTACAAGGCGTGGCGCGGCGAGCCCCGGACCCACGGCATCAAGCGCGCTGGTCCCGCGGTGCACCAGCCTGATGGCGAATTGGGCGCTCAGGCTCAGTATGGCTTGCCCTCACGCGTGGCGATTACGTCCGACCCCGACAACAACCCCCGGATCGTCGGAGACTGCATCGACTGCAACAATTGCGTGGCGGTGTGCCCGACCGGCATCGATATTAGGAATGGTCCGCAGATCGGCTGTATCACCTGCGGCCTGTGCATCGATGCTTGTGACGATATCATGGAGAAGATCGGTCGGCCCAAAAAGCTTATCGGCTATTCCACCGTCGCCGACGAGCTCCTGGCCGGCAATGGCAAGACGCCCGAGCCGCCGCTCAAGCGTCTTTTCCGTCCGCGCACCCTCATCTATTTCATGATCTGGGGCTCCATAGGTCTCGCGATGCTGTTCGCTCTCGGGTCGCGCACGCGGCTAGACCTCAGCGTGCGCATGGAGCGCAATCCGATCTGGGTGCAGCTGTCGGACGGCATGGTGCGCAACGCCTACACGATCAACGTCCGCAACATGGAGGCGCGGCCGCGTTCGGTGATCTTGTCCATCCAAGGCCTGCCAGGCGCCGCGATCTGGACCGACGCCGAGGCGCGCAGGGCCGCCGGCGCAACGGTGACGATCCCGATCGGACCGGACCAGACCCGCAAGACGCGCGTGTACGTGGCGGCGCCGGAACGCAGTCAGCAGGATTTCGATTTCGTCATTCGGGCCACTGATGGCGAAGGAGCCACGGACCGCGAAAGCACCGTGTTCGAAGGGCCGGAGAGCGATCGATGAGGCGCGAATTCACCGGACGCCATATGCTGTTCGTTATGCTCGGGATGTTCGGCACGATCATCGCCGTGAACCTGATCATGGCGCGTTTCGCTGTTTCCACGTTCGGCGGTACGGTCGTGGAGAATTCCTACGTCGCCAGCCAGAACTACAACCGCTGGCTGGCCGAGGCCCGGGCACAGGATGATCTGGGCTGGTCGATCGACCTGAAAATGGGCGACGGCCGGACCATCCAGGTCAGATCCACGCCGCAAGGGGGGACGCTTACAGGTCTGGCGGAGCACCCGCTCGGCCGGGCTCCCGATCAGCTGCTCAACTTCACAAAATCGAGCGACGGCGCTTGGCGATCGACCGAGCCGTTGCCGCCCGGACGCTGGCGGGTGCGTCTCGAGCTGCGAAGCGGCGAAGAGACAGCCCGGTTCGTCAAGGATGTACCCGCGTGACTGCGGTCACCAGTACATTCAGCGTACCCGGGCTCCACTGCGCAGGCTGCATCGCGAAGCTCGAGGGTGGCCTCGCGCGAACGGACGGCGTGATCAGCGCCAGGGTGAACTTCACCAAGCGCCGGGTCGCCATCGCGCATTCGGACAGTCTGGCCGACGAACAGTTGCGGGAGGTCATTGGCAAGATAGGTTTCCCGGCCGAACGCCTGCTTGGCGATGAGGAAACGCGCAGCGCGCCGGAAAGCCGCGAGCTTGGCATCGCGCTCGGCGTCGCCGGCTTTTCGGCGATGAACATCATGCTGCTGTCGGTCAGCGTCTGGTCCGGCGCGCAAGGTGCGACGCGCGATCTATTCCACTGGCTGTCGGCGCTGATCGCCTTGCCCGCAGTGGCCTATGCGGGCCGGCCTTTCTTCCGCAGCGCCTGGAGCGCGCTTCGTCACGGCCGCACCAACATGGACGTGCCGATCAGCATCGGCGTGACGCTCGCCTGCGCCGTCAGCCTCTATGAGACGATTATCAGCGGTCCTCACGCCTATTTCGACGGGGCGGTGATGCTGTTGTTCTTCCTGCTGGCTGGCCGATTCCTGGACAGTGTGATGCGCGTACGTGCGGAGAACGGGGTCGCCGCGCTCCAGCGCCAGCGGGCGCCGCGCGGGCTCGTGATGACGAAAGACGGTGCGAGCGAGTGGCGCGATGCCGAAGAGATCGCACCCGGCATGACGCTTCTTGTCGCGGCGGGGGAGACGTTCGCGGCGGACGGCATGATCATGAGCGGGGCGTCGAGCGTCGATCGAGCACTGGTCACAGGGGAAAGCGCACCGGATTATGTCGGGGTAGGTGACGCCGTCCTCGCCGGCACGATCAATCTTGCCGCTCCGCTAACGGTGAAAGTCAGCGCAGCGGGCGAACGAACGGCGATTGCCGGTATCGCGCGGTTGATGGAAGCAGCAAGCGGAGCGAAGTCGCGCTACGTCCGGCTCGCTGATCGAGCCGCGCGCTATTATGCTCCAGCAGTACACCTCCTTGCCGCGCTCTCGCTCGTTGGTTGGCTCATCGCCGGAGCCGGATTGCACCAAGCGGTGCTCATCGCCGTTGCCGTCCTCATCATCACCTGCCCGTGCGCGCTCGGCCTGGCGGTCCCGGTCGCCCAGGTTGTCGCTGCCGGCTCACTGATGCGCGGAGGCGTGCTGATCCGCGATGGAGCCGCCCTCGAACGCCTTGCTCAGGCTGACGTGGCGCTCTTCGACAAAACCGGGACAATCACATTGGGTCGCCCCCGGCTTGTCGATGACGGCGGCCTCTCGGCCGATGAAAAGCAGGTTGCGCTGGCTCTGGCGCGCGGCAGCCTTCACCCGCTCGCCCGCGCCTTGGCCACAGCTCTCGACGGCGTTCAGGCTGCCCAAGTCACCGAGGCGGAGGAAATCCCGGGTCTCGGCGTCACCGCAGTTTGGAATGGCGAGCAAGCGTTCCTCGGTCGCATCGATGAGAGGGGCAACGAGGAATGCGAAGGCGCGGGCGGTCAGCATGCGCTTACGACGGCGTTTCGGTTAGGCGAGGGCCCGATCCGTATGTTGCGGTTCGAGGATGCGTTGCGGCCGGAAGCCGCCGAGGCGATTGCCCGTCTAAGTAGACTGGGCCTCGAGCCCACGATAGTATCGGGCGACCACGAGCGGCGGGTCGCCAGGCTTGCCGCTAGGCTGGGGATACGGGGGCATGGCAACCTTGATCCGCATGGCAAGCTGGCGATGATCGAGGCATTGGGCAGTGAAGGCCGCCGGGTCCTGATGGTAGGGGACGGCCTCAACGACGGGCCTGCACTCAATGCCGCTCACGTCTCCATGGCCCCGTCCTCCGCGAGCGATGTCGGTCAAAGCGCCGCCGACCTGGTATTTCTTGGCGACTCCCTCTCCGCAGTGCCCGTTGCCTTGGCCACCGCGAGACGCACGATGCGGGTTGTGAAGGAGAACTTCGCCATGGCTATCGGATATAATGTCCTCGCCGTGCCGCTCGCCGTGGCCGGACTGGTCACGCCTCTGGTCGCGGCACTTGCCATGTCGCTGTCGTCGATCATTGTTGTCGGCAATTCGCTGCGGCTGCGAAAGGCCGCCCGATGACCGGCCTGACCATCCTCATTCCAGCTGCGTTGTTCCTCGGCCTGCTGGGCCTCGCTGCCTTCTATTGGTCGATGCGAAATGGCCAATATGACGATCTCGATGGCGCGGCCGAGCGCATCCTGCTCGACGAGCATGATGATCCGGCGCAGGATCGCGGGGATATCGCACATCGCGGGCAGGGAAGCTGACAAGAGACGGCTCTCGTCCCGCTCAACGCTCCCGCAGTACCCGCTTCCGGCTTCGATCCGCGTGGCACGCCACAATGCAGCATGACTTACCTTGAGCGGGCGCCGGCTCTCTGTCGATGGGGATTGGGATCGTGCGGGTCGAGCCATCACTGGCACATAGTTGCGCTGAAAGCAGGAAGGACGCGGATGGCGTAATATTCAGCGATGTGGGCAGGATCGCCGCCAATCCGAAGAGTGCCATCGGCTTCATTCGCGCCCCTTCTCAAATCAACCTTAAGCATCACTTCAGTCCGCCCTGCGCATTAGGTGACAGGCGGCCTTTATGACGTTTGCAGCCAGCGGCGGCCGATGACTTTGATAACGAGCAATATTCGGGACACGTATGAAACCTAATATTGAGCCGGGTCAAGGCATGAGGCGTGCGATCCGCCGATGCGTTTCCGGTCGTCGCAAAAAACTTGGTCTGCAAGGGGCAGACGCTGCGACGTCGGATGAGGGAAGATGAAAAAGCTGACGCTGATGGCCACTGCCATTGCCGCAATAACCGTTTCGACGCCCGCGCTCGCGGGCGATGCCGCTGGTCGCTGGCAGGTAAAGATGTTGGGTTCGGCCGTGCTCCCGGACGGGAAGTTAGATAAGGTACTTGTCGATCCGGGCTTACCGGCCGGCACGGATACGAAGGCTGACGACAATTTTGTGCCGACAGCGTCCATCGAGTATTTCATCACGCCGAACATCTCGGTCGAGACGATCTGCTGCCTTACTCAGCATGACGTGGATATTGCCACGGGGCCGCTCACGGGCGGCCAACTCGTTGCGGACCGAAAGATCATACCGGCGACGCTTACGGTGAAGCTGCATTTGCCAACGAAAAGCGGCCTAAACCCTTATGTTGGAGCTGGGCCTGCCTACTTCATCTTCTTCAATGAAGAGCCTGGCGCGGCCGCACGCTCACTGCTCGGCGCCAACAAATTGGCATTCAACGACAAGGTGGGCGTTGCCCTGCAGGCTGGCGTCGATGTGGCGCTCGGCCAATCAGGGTTCGGCCTGAGCCTTGATGCCAAGCGCTATTGGGTGCGCCCGACTGCGCATTGGTCCAATTCGTCGGGTACTGAAGTGCTGGCGACGCGCCACAAGCTCGACCCCTGGGTATTGAGCGCTGGGGTCGCCTATCGCTTTTAATCCAGTTCGGTGGGGGAACCCCGCGTCGTGGGGCTCCCCGTCACCTGTATCAGCCAATGCCGACGAGCCAACCGCGATGGATCCTCTATGACGGTAGGACTCCGGGTCATGCACTTTCTGGGTCAGCAAGTCTGAGCAGCCTGGCGCACGCTGACGATCTTCAGCTCCCGTTCGCGCCCGTCACGGTCAGGCCACAGTATCGACTGTCCTTCGCGCAAACCGATAAGGCCGGCACCAACCGGCGTCATGATCGATATCCGGCCGGCGGCAATGTCCGCCTCATTCGGATAGACGAGTTCATAGCTGTGCTCCCTGCCGGTCGCGGCATCCACGAACCGAACGGTCGAGCGCATGGTCACGACATCGCTGGCGATGCGGCTCGCACCATGGATCTTCGCTCGCTCGATCTCGTCCAGCAACAGGCGCGAAACCGGCGGGTTCTGCTCCTCGGCGGCTAGGGCGAGGTCGGTGAGGCGATCGGCCTCGATATCGATCATGTGAATGGGCGGTCGACGGCGCGCCTTGCTGTACGTCATGAATTCTCGCTTCCAAAATGCGAACGCGCCTTGGTGAGGCGGTGGGCTAAAGATAGAGCTTGTTTGAACCCCGAGCTCGGCTCGGGACGCGCCAGAGCCCGGGGCTACATGCCCGCGAGAATCTGCCCTCCATGGTGGCGTGAACGCTGTACGCAATAAGGCTGCATGGCAGCCATTGTGTCGCTGCGATTGAAGCGTGTCAAACGGGTCGAACGGAAGGTGCTGAGACCAACAACCGGTTCCGACTGGGGTCGCTTGCGCTAGCTGGTAGTAACTTTCCGCACACTATAGGCGAGCAGCATTAGCATGACGCCCTGCAGAAGGATGTCTACGGCAAGCACAAGGCCAAGCAGCCTCAAGACAGGCTCAGGCCAGCTGTTGGCGAGCATCGCTGCGAAGGCGAGACTCGCCAGTCCGGACAGCGCCGGCCAGCCAAAGCCGTAGCCGCGCCAGGATATGGCCGCCGCGATGCGCGCCAGCCCCGACGCTGCGAGGAGACCTGCAAGCAGCAGCGTCAGCTCCCGTATGTCGAATGCCGGATTGGCGAACGTGCAAACGCTAGCGAGCAGATAGAGAATTGCGGAGAGCAGCCAGAATTTCCCGCAAGGCGGCTCGGCTGCGACGATCGCAGGAAGGAGCGCGAAGCAGCCCGTCAGACCCATCAGGCCGCCATATGCGTGGGGAACAGCCGCCCGCGTCACGATGGCGTTGCCCCCAGCGAGGCAGCCGAAGATCGAGATGGCAGCGCCGGCACCGAGGAGAAGCAGCCAGGTCCGCGGCCTGGACAGCCTCGTCTCGAATCTCGATGCCGTGGATGTGAATGGAGTCATGATCGCTCCTCGCACGTTCGGATCTTGGCGACTGTAGCGCATTCCGCTCTGCGCCGTACTTGGGGGTTTCCCGGATTTTCGCGACTGGCGAGAAAAATCATGGGACGTTCGAGATCGTCCCCACCCCTGGGCGCCAAGGCGAAGTGCGTCGAGCGCCGCCCCTTTCGTAGCCAGACGGTGGGGGCGTGCACCAAGGTCGGCCCGAGCCGGTGCAGAACCAAGTGTTACCTGATCAGTTTCGCTTCTGAACCTGCAGGAAGCCGCAATGGAACAGCACTCAGAGATAAACATGGGGTGGAGGCGCTTCGCCGCAATGATTGTCACGTCGACGATCATCATGTTCTTCCTAATGTACCAACTTGTTTACAGTTGGGATCACGCGTTGTTCAGCTTGACCCGTCTCATTTCCTCGTTGGTAATGGGCTGCGTCATGACAGCGATAATGCTGATCTTCATGTGGCGCATGTATCGCCCTGACGTCGCTAAAGTTGCCGTGCTTGGGGTAGCGATCTTGGGGAGCATGGCGCTGCTGGCAGTGAACCGCAGTCAGGCGCTTGTCGATGATACGGCCTTCATGAGGGCGATGATTCCCCATCATTCCATAGCCATCAACAATGCGCGACGAGCTGACATTCGTGATCCGCGAGTGCGCTATTTGGCGGACAGGATCACGCGTGATCAGGTGAAGGAAATCGCCGAAATGAAATTGCTGACCGAGGATATCGAGCTGCATGGGAGGCGTGGCGACACTCCGCTGGCTGCCGGACCTGCGACTTTGCAGAGCGAGGGCGCGAGCGAGGCTCGAGAGCTGTTGAGCGGCAAGTTGCTGGAAGAAAGGCCGCTGTAGGAAAGCGAACCTCGTTTGCCTCGCAAAACAGGACCGAGCCAAGTTTACTCTACAAGCGCAGGTTGACGACGTCGCCAGTTCCGGGCTGACGTCCGCCAAAAATCGCGCCGTTTAAGGTGTTAGATCAACCCGTGCGCTCCCGCCATGGCGCCAACGGTCGCGACGAGCGAGGCCAAAAGCAGCACACGGTGCATTCGCTCCATCCGCGCGAAATCGCGTTCTGGAGTCCGAGAGAGCTGCATGCGGCGGTGAAGGAAGAGTGGCTCGATGACGTAAAGCATCGCAGCGAAAATGCTCCAGACGGCGACCATCGCGTGCATCCACCAAAAGCGCGGATCGGCGAAACGATCCCATAGATCGGCGCGGTGGATCATCCAGAGGCCGGACACGCCGGCGATGCCCACCCATAGTCTGGCCTGCCAGGCAAATCCCTGTTCGACGCGGTGGAAGGAAGCGAGGCGTTCAGCGGGAGGAACGCTGCGCCGAATGGACGGCATGAGCACCGTCGTTACAAACGCCACGCCGCCGATCCAGAACAGGATGGCGATGACGTGCACGACGCGGGCGAGCGTGAAATCGTCCATCTCCTTACTCCTTCGATCACCAGCGATGGGTCGTCAAAGCGCCCGGTTGAAGGGTCAAGATCAGACTGCCGCGCAGGGACAGCAGCAAGCCCCTCATCGCAGCACCGCGGTCGGGTCCGGACCGAACATTGCGGCATGAGCCAGGAGCAAGGCCAGATAGGCCGTGATGGTGATCGCCGTCGCCAAGAGCAGTTGGCCGCGAGGCCAGGCGGGAAGGCCGCGGCCGGCCAGCGTCGCGGCGAAGGGAAGGGCGGACGTTGCGGAGGCAAGCCGCTGCCAGCCCATGCCGAGCTGACGTGATTTCCGGCGGTCGATCGTCGGCATTGCGGCAAGCGCGAAGACCATGAAGCCGCCGAAGAGGATCGCGGAGACGAGGTCGCCATTTGGCACCATGTGAGCCGCCGACCAGATAGCGAAGGCCCAGAGCACCGGGTGGCGGGTGATGCCGACGATTCCGGGTGCACGGACATCAAAGGCCTTGCTCCGCAGAGCGACCGACAAGGGGTTCACCGCGAGCAACCCGCTGACAAGGAGGAAGATCGCCGCGGGCATCGCCAGCAGCGGTGCCCAGTAAGCCGATGCCGATACATCCCACAACGGCACGAAGGGTGCGCGTCTCGCTGCACCGATAAGCCAGGCGAGGATCAGGAGCGATGTCGCGGCATAGACGGCGAGATAGAGCCGCTCGCCGAAGAGCCGCACGAGGCCTGCCCGGACCTGCGGCATTGCCGGGATACTGTGGCTGCAAAGAAAGACGGCGAGCGCCGCCAGGAATTCGGTCATGCCGGCATCATGCATGCGACCGGAGACCCTCGGCATCCGTAATCATCCGGAAGCTCCCGAGCACCGGCCTTGGCCCCAATACGACGGGCTAGGCAGAAGACGCCTGCGGGAATTCCCGTAGTGCCAGCGCGCCCGGCGGCGTTACTATTCTGGTCCTGTCTAACGGCTGGATCTGAAACCAAGGGGATGACGATGAGCAAAATCGACGAACTGAAGAGCGACCTTTCGCGCCTCCGCGATGAGGCGAAAGTGCAGGTCGAGCTCGGCAAGATGGAGCTGCGCGAGGAGTGGAACGAGCTCGAGGCGAAATGGAACCATTTCGTCGCGGAAGCGCGGCTGCAGGAAAGCAAGGAGCAGGTGAAGGCCTCGCTGGCGGCGCTCGCCGAAGAGCTGCGCAAAGCCTACCAGCGGCTCAAGAGCGCCCTCTAGGTGCTGACCCGATACGATCAGTGCATCGACGCCAGGGAGTAAGACTTGATGACCATGTTCGATGACCGGGAACGCGGCGAGGAAGCCAAGTTCGTGCGCGACGAAGACTTGCGCTTCCGGATAAAGGCACGCCGCAATCGGCTTCTGGGCGAGTGGGCGGCGGAGCGGATGGAGCTCTCGGAAGCCGAAACCGACGCTTATGCAGCCACTGTCGTCCAGGCCGACTTCGAGGAGGTCGGCGACGATGATGTCGTGCGCAAGCTTCTCGGCGATATGCTGTCGGCCGGCATCCCCGTCGAAGAAGCGGAGGTACGAACGGCTCTCCGGAGCAAGGAGCTCGAGGCACGCCGGCTGGTAACGAGCCAGGGATGACGAGGTCGCCTGCCTTGCCGCCGGCATGGACAGGCAAACACGGAGCGCTCAGCGGAAGGATAGCTCGCAAGTGACAAGCTCTACGCAAGCCGATGTGATTATCGTCGGGGCGGGCCACGGCGGCGCGCAGTGCGCAATCGCGCTCCGGCAGAACGGGTTCAGCGGCACGATCGCGATGATCGGGCGCGAGCCTGAGCCGCCCTATGAGCGGCCGCCGCTGTCGAAGGAGTATTTTGCGCGCGAGAAGACCTTCGACCGCCTCTACATTCGGCCGCCTGCATTCTGGGATGAGAAAGGCGTCGATCTGGTCCTAGGGACCGAAGTGGTCTCGGTCTATCCGTCCGCCAAGCAGGTAACGCTCTCCAATGGCTCTAAGATGGTGTACGGCACGCTGGTCTGGGCGACCGGCGGCGATCCGCGCCGGCTCAATTGCCCCGGCGGCGAGCTTGCCGGACTTCACCCTGTCCGCACTCGCGCCGATTGCGACCAACTTATGGGCGAGATCGATGGCGGCGTGCGCAACATCGTGGTGATCGGCGGCGGCTACATCGGACTCGAGGCTGCGGCGGTGCTGACGAAGCTCGGCTGTACGGTCACGCTCTTGGAAGCTCTGCCGCGCGTGCTCGCGCGCGTCGCCGGCGAGGAGCTGTCGGCCTTCTACGAGAAGGAACACCGCGGCCACGGCGTCGACTTGCGCACCGGCGTCGCGGTCGAAGGGCTGGAGGGTGAGGGCCGGGTCACCGGCGTGAGGCTCGCCGACGCCACCGTTATCCCCGCCGACGCGGTCATCGTCGGCATCGGCATCGTGCCCGCGGTCGGACCGCTGATTGCCGCGGGCGCGGCGGGCGGCAACGGCGTCGACGTCGATGAATACTGCCGCACTTCGCTGCCCGACATCTATGCGATCGGCGACTGCGCCGCCTTCGCCTGTGCCTATGCCGGCGGCACGGTGATGCGCGTCGAGTCGGTGCAGAACGCCAACGACATGGGGACCTGCGTCGCCAAGGCGATCTGCGGCGACGCGCACCCCTACCACGCTTTCCCGTGGTTCTGGTCGAACCAGTACGACTTGCGCCTCCAGACCGCCGGCATCTCGCTCGGCTACACCGAGACGATCGTCCGCGGCGATCCGGCGGCGCGCAGCTTCTCGGTCGTCTATCTCAAGGACGGCAAGGTCATCGCCCTCGACTGCGTCAACGCGGTCAAGGACTATGTCCAGGGCCGCAAGCTGGTTGAAGCTGCCACTAGCCCGGATCGAATGCAGCTGGCCGATGCAGAGGTGCCGCTCAAGGAGCTGCTGCCGGCCTGAGTGCCCGGAGAGAGACCAGCGCACGCCGCTGACCGTTGGTGCTTGGTTGGGCTTACAGGAATCTCTCGCCGGCATGGTCGCGAAACCGCTCGGCGTCGCGGACATATTCCGAGAGGACCTGCACCGACTTGTGCCGGCTCACTTCCTGCATCTTGAAGATGCTCGCGCCCTGGCGCGCCGCCTCGGTGATGAACCCTGATCGCAGCGAATGACCGGCGAACTGGGTGGGATCGAGACCGGCATCAGCGGCGCAGCGCTGCACGAGGCGGGCCACGGCCCGATCGGACATCGGCTGCCTAGTCAGTCCATCGGCGCGAGTCAGCCGCCGGAACAACGGTCCTTCTTCGTGGCCGGCGGCGACCATCCACTCCAGCAACAGCGCCTTGGGCCGAATACGACGCCCTTCAGGAATGGCGATGACGGCCCCTTCGCCCGCCTGGTCCGTCTTTGACCGCCCGATGAAGAGCTGCAGACCCTCGGGAGCCAGTCCGATATCGTCGACGGCCAGGGCGACGAGCTCAGAACGCCGCAGCGCCGCCGCCATGCCGATCGCAAGCACGGCGCGGTCGCGGATTGCGCGAAGATCGTCGCCTTCGATTGTCTTCAGCATGGCGTCGAGCGCATCGGCGTCGGCGGGCTTCTTGCGCGTCTTGCGAACACCGACCGCGGTGCGAATGCCGGCGAGGACTTCCTTGATGGCTCCTGCGCCTGGCTGCTCTTGCGGCGGATCGAAGCCGGACTGTCGATGGTGATAGGCGATAGCAGCCAGGCGCCGGCCGATGGTCGGAACCTTGACACCTCGGTCTGCTTCGAAAGCCAGGAACGTGGCGACTGCGCCAGGGGAGGCGGGCCGGCTTTCGATGCCGCGCTCATCACACCATTCTTCGAAAACCCGCCAGTCGGACGCGTAGGCCCGCTGCGTCGACGGCGCGCGCGAACTTCGCGCATAGAGCGCCGCGCGATCGATCTCTTCGCGCAGTCGGGCAGGCACTGCATTCGGATCGCTTGGAACCGGAAGATCTGAGCTCATTGATCCAAGGCCTTCATCATCTTCTCGAGCTTCGCCAGGAAGAAGCGTTCGGACCAGAGATCGAGGGATTTGGCGTCGGCCGGACGAAGGAAACGGCGCACGTCGCTTGCTGCAAGATGCCAGTCGATTGAGGCGATCTTGGAAGCCAGCTTGCCCTGCAGCCAGGCGGCATCGAGTGCGGAAGCATCGTCCTGCCATGGCCCGGCCTGTGCGAGCGCAGCCTGAAGGTGCGGGAGGTTCGGCGCGGTGTTCTTGGTGATATACCATGAGAAGTCGAACCAGTCCCGCCCCTTGAGATAGGGCCGGCAGAGCAGCGCATGGATTTTCAACGCGAAGTTGGAAGCAAGATCCTGGTGGCGGACTTCGTAATCGGCAGGAAAGTCGAGGAACGTTCCCTCCTCTCCCGACCCAACCGGTGGATTGGTGTCGATTTCGAGCTTGATCTTGATCGTCCTGGCGCGTGAGCCGGCGAAATTCAGGTCTAGCTGGCTTGCGATGGAATCGTCCTTGAGCACCGCTTCGCGTATGGCCTTGTCCATCCTGTCCCTCGGCACTGCCTCGAGCTTGAGGCCAAATTGCGCGAAGACGTCGACGAGCGTTGCGAGGTAGCGGTCCCACCGGAAAGCGGCATCGGGCGCTCGAAGAAGAAAATCGAGATCTTCGGAAAAGCGGGGAAGTCCATGAAGAATGCGAAGGCTGGTCCCGCCCTGGAATAGGGCTACCTCGAAGAAATCGGCCCGCCAGAGACCATAGAGCGCGATCTCCTGAATGATCTCCTTGGTGGCGTTTTCCTCCTCGATCGCGTTCGCGGCGGCATAACCGCGCAGCTTCTGCTGGATCATTTCGATCATTGCGATGCCTCGTCCGTTGACCGGGCGGTCGCCTGGACGACCGCCTCCTCAAGCGATCGAAGAAAGTGGTTCACCGCCTTGTGCTTGTAGACGGCTCCCAGCGCCGCGAAATCCTTCTCCCGCAACCCCCCGAGGTGCTGCTCATCGATCCTGAGACCCTCCGTCACCCAGCGAAGGCCGGTCCAAGGTTCCTTGCGCAATGCGACAAGATCAAGGAGCGCGCGAAGCGGAGAGGCGACGAAAGCCGTCGATCGACCGAGCTCGCATCGCTCGACCGCTCTCAGGAACTGATACTCGGCGATAGCAAGGGGATGAAAGGTGAACCGGCCGATGGCCGGCGTCTCGTGCACGATCGTCTTGCGCCCAGGGGTGACGCTTGCTGTTTCGAAGACCGCTTCCGGGATCCAGCCATGATGGGAGAGGGCCGTTTCGAAGGAGATGTAACTCCCGGGAAGAATGGCCTGCGCCATGGCGAAGGGATGGATCGGATCGCTCCGGAAAGGCCGGCCAAGCGCGTAGGTTCCACGTTTGAGGCGGATGAGCGACCCATCCTTCAGCGCACGATTTACAAGCGCGTAGCGCCGTCCGCTCCCACCGCCCAGCAATCGCGCGAGTTGCCGCTCATCGAAGATCCGGCCGCCCAGGCCGGCCTTCGTAACCTCTGAGGCCAGGGAGCTCATAAAATTCCTGATACTTTCACGATACGAAAGTTTCAAGAATTTTTATAATGGCCAATTCGAGGTCGTTCGATGGCCGCCGATCACGGCCGGGACGGCAATGTTCCGTTTGGCTTCGACGCTTGCCGATAAACGGAGGGCGCCAAACGTCGCGAGGAACGTTCGGAGCTGATGGCGAGCGGATGTCCCGGCGCTTCAAGTCGGGTCCAAACTGACGAACTACTATGTCCGAGAATCGAGTTTCTCGGACATAACACACGCGGTCAGTCCGTGCTGATTATCTCTCGAGGCGCTAAGCAATCCACGGGAAAAAGATCTGTTACAAGAGCCGGAAAGACGATTGCCCCGCGTCCCACGAGCCCGCAGAAGATGGCAGCTACGAGTTCTGCGACCGGAGCGTGCCTCTCTCTCGCTACCAGGCACGGTGATTTACCTAATGCACCGCGGTGCGAACGATGCAACTCAATCAGCATGTCTCGTCGGGAACTTCATGTCGAACGTCACACCGTCATGCGTATCGGATGGCTGCGCGCTGCGGTGCTCGGAGCCAATGACGGGATCGTCTCGATCGCAAGCCTCGTCGTCGGCATCGCCGCATCGTCGGCCAGCAAAGCAGAGATCCTGCTTGCTGGCGTCGCCGCGCTTGTTGCGGGCGCGATGTCGATGGCCGCAGGAGAATATGTCTCGGTCAGTTCACAAGCCGACAGCGAACGGGCGAACCTGCTCAAGGAAAGCAGGGAACTTCGCAATCAGCCGGAGTTCGAGCGCGAAGAATTGGCCGGCATCTATGTCGCCCGCGGTCTCACTCCGGACCTCGCCTATCACGTCGCCGACCAGTTGATGGCAAAAGACGCACTCGGCGCGCACGCCCGCGACGAGCTCGGCATTTCCGAACTGTCGTCCGCTCGGCCGCTACAGGCCGCGTTCACTTCGGCGGCGACGTTCAGTGTCGGCGCCGCAGCGCCCCTACTGGCAGTCGCGCTTGGCCCGGCCGGCTCGCTTATTCCGCTGGTTATCGGCACGTCCCTCCTCAGCCTCGCTCTGCTCGGCGCATTGGGTGCCAAAGCGGGCGATGCGGCGCCGCTCCGCTCGGTGTTGCGCGTAACCTTCTGGGGAGCACTGGCGATGGCGTTGACGGCAGCGATCGGCAAGCTCTTCGGAACTGCGGTTTAGCGCCAGAATGGAGATCCGGGCCCCTCGTCGCCGATATACGCGAGCGCTCATCCGGGGCGGAGAGACGCCGGGCTGGCGGCGGCATCGGATGCCCTCGCGAGGTCGTCCGGGCGCTTTTCGAAGCGTGGGAACTGACGGGGCCGAAGCCGATCTCGCGCTGTTCGCGTCTGTTGGCTGTGATGTCGCGGAGCTAGCGAGGCTGCGGAACACCGCGACTGCAACGGTTCGCGCGCAACTGGCTGGCTGCTTGCCAAGGCGGGCGATGCCTCGCCGCATTGGTCAATCGTTAATTTGGGACCTGCTCAACGGCGTACCTGTTAGGGCTGCCCGTCCTCTCTCCAGTGCTAGCCTTCCATCTTCCGGTGAAAGCGGCATAGTCGTACCTGCGAACTTTCGTCTGGCGCTCAAGACGGCATCAAGACATGGCGGTGATCGTCTTGCGAAAGCGGACAAGGGCCACCGTGAAGAAGACAGCGCCGATGATCGCGACGGCGACAAACTGAGGCCAGACCACCTGCATCCCGGCGCCGCGAAATAGAATTGCCTGACCCAGTTCGATGAAATGCGTGGTGGGTGCCGCGAGCATAATGTTTTGCACGAGTTGCGGCATGCTCTCGCGCGGGGTGGTGCCACCCGAAAGCATTTCCAGGGGCAGCAGCACCAGCACGGTGAGCATGCCGAACTGAGGCATGTTGCGCGCAAGCGTGCCCATGAAGATGCCGAGCGAGGTGGTGGCGAAGAGCACGAGCGCCGCGCCGGCGAAAAACAGCGAGAGCGAGCCGGCCACCGGCACGCCCAGCGCGCCGCGCACGATGAGGTTGAGTGAGAGGAAGGCGGCCACAAGTACCACCAGCCCCATTGCCCAGATTTTGCTCAGCATGATCTCGAATGGCGTCACCGGCATGACAAGCAGATGCTCGATCGTACCGTGCTCGCGTTCGCGGATCAGGGCCGCACCGGTCAGAATAATGGATAGCATCGCGATCTGGTTGATGATCTCGGAAAGCCCTCCGAACCAGGTCTTGTCCAAGGCCGGATTGAAGCGGGCACGCAGTTCGAGGTCGACCGGCAGCGCCTGCTGCCGCCGATAATGCTCGACAAACTCGGTTACCTCGGCGAGCGTGATCTGCTGGACATAGCCGCTGCCGGTGAAGGCCTGCGTCATCCGCGTCGCATCGGTGTTGAGCTGTATCTCCGCTGGGCGGCCCGCCAGCACGTCGCGCTGGAAGCCAGCCGGAATGTGCATCACGAAAGTATAGATGCCCGCATCCATGCCGGGATCGATTTGCGACGGCAATATCAGTGCCGGCTCTTTGAAGTGCGGTGGATAGAAGGCCGAAACAATCCGCTGTGAAAGAGGTGACCTGTCCTCGTCCACCACGGCGATCGATGCCCTGTTCAGCGTTTCGGGCGCGGCCGAGGCGGCCATGTAGACGGCAAAGGTAAAGGTAAACAGAATCAGCACCAGCATGATCGGATCGCGCCACAGGCTCCACAGCTCCTTGACGCCCAGGCGGTAGATGTTCGAGATCGTCTGCCGCATGGTTACCGCTCCTGTTTTTTGAGCAGCATGATGGCTAATCCGAGGATAATGGGCACGGCGCCGAGCAACGGCCAGAACGCGCCTGCGAGATCGCGGAAGCCAAGCGCCTTGTTGAAAACGCCCCGGCTGATCGTGAACATGGGGTTGGCCGGGTAGACCTCGCCGATCACCCGCCCCGCCCCTTCGAGCGAGGATACCGGGTCCATCATGCCGCCATAGCTGACCGCCGGGATCAGAGTTCCGACCATGGCCAGAAAAAGCGCCGCGATCTGGCTCCTGGTAACGGCGGAAGCCAGCAGTCCCATTCCGGTCGAGATCACGCAGAAGGTCAGTGCTGCGAGAACGAGAGCGGCAATACTGCCCGTGGGTGCCACGCCAAAGAGCACGGCCGCTATCACCACCATCACAACGAAGTTGATCATCCCGAGAACCACATAGGGCAGTTGCTTACCCAGCAGGAACTCAGCGCGGGTAACCGGCGTCACATAGAGGTTGATGATCGATCCCGTCTCCTTCTCCCGCACGACCGCCAGCGCCGCCAGCATGGCGGGCAGCATCAGCAGCAACAGGGGGATGACCGTGGGGACCATGGCGGGTAGGCTTTTCACATCGGGATTGTAGCGGAAGCGGTTTTCGATCGAGACCGCCGAGCCCAACTGCGCCAGCCCTGCCATGCGCATCTGCTCGGCGAGCCAGTGCTGGTGCATGCCTTGGATATAACCCTGCACCGTCTCGGCGCGCTGCGGCATGGCGCCATCGAACCAGGCGCCGATCGCCACCCTCTCTCCGCGCGCCAGGTCGCGTGCGAACCCGGGTGGAATTTCGATGGCGAGCGCAAGTTCGCCGCTCCGCATCCGCCGATCCAAATCCTGATAGTCGGTGATCGGCGGCTGCTCGCTAAAATAGGGCGATCCGGCGATGTCGAGCTGATAGCGCTGGCTGATACTGCTCTGGTCGCGATCGAGCACGGCATAGCGCAGGTCGTTCACATCCATGCTGATGCCAAAGCCCATGACGAGGAGCAGGATCACCGAGCCGGCGAGCGCTAGCGTGCCGCGCACGGGGTCGCGCCGCAACTCCAGGGTCTCGCGCCAGACATAACTCATCATGCGTTGCAGGCTAAAATGCCGCCTGACGGGCTGCCCTTCATGGAGCGGCTGCGGTTCGACCGGCAAGCTTCCCTCCCCCTCGCCGCCAGCCTCAAGGAGATAGCCGATGAAGGCTTCCTCCAGCGTCTCGGCGCCTCGCTTCTCGACCAGCCTGGCCGGCGCATCGCTGTCGAGCACCCGGCCGGCGTGCATCATCGACATGCGGTCGCACCGTTCCGCTTCGTTCATGAAGTGCGTCGAGATGAAGATCGTCACCTTGTCGCGCCGCGACAGCTCCGCAAGCAGACGCCAGAACGCATCACGCGCCACCGGATCAACGCCGGAGGTCGGCTCGTCGAGGATAAGCAGTTCGGGCTTGTGCACCATGGCCACGGCCAGCGAGAGGCGCTGGCGGATGCCGAGCGGAAGCTTTCCGGGCAATTCGTCGAGCACCGGCTCCAACCCGAAACGCTCGACCATCTCCATGACGCGGCCTGGAATTTCACCGGCGGGAACATGGAAGAGGCGCGCATGCAGCTCCAGGTTCTGGCGGACAGTGAGTTCGCCATAGAGCGAGAAGGACTGGCTCATATAGCCGACGCGCCGGCGCGTCGCGATGTCCCGCGGATCGACTGCCCGGCCGAACAGCCAAGCCTGGCCTTCGGTCGCCGGCAGCAAGCCCGTCAGCATCTTCATCGTCGTCGTCTTGCCGCAGCCGTTGGAGCCGAGAAAGCCGAATATCTCCCCCCGGCGGATGCGGAAGCTGACGTGGTTGACGGCGACGAAATCGCCGAAGCGCATGGTGAGGTCCTTCGCCTCGATCGCGATATCATCCTCGCCCACATCAAGCGGCGGGATCACGACGGGCCCATGGCCGCGCTTGCGCTCTTCCGGCAGCAGCTCGGCGAACGCGGCCTCGAGGTCGTCGCTGCCGGTGCGATCTAGCAGTTCGCCGGGTGTCCCTGTGGCCAAGACAGCGCCATCATCCATCGCCACCAGCCAGTCGAACCGCTCCGCTTCGTCCATGTAAGCGGTGGCGACGATGACGCTCATGTCGGGGCGCTGCTGGCGGATGCGCGCGATCAGGTCCCAGAACTGCGCGCGGGCCAGTGGGTCGACCCCGGTGGTCGGCTCGTCGAGGATCAGCAGATCCGGATCGTGGATCAGCGCGCAGCAAAGCCCGAGCTTCTGCTTCATGCCGCCCGACAACTTGCCCGCGGGGCGAGACAGGAATGCGTGAAGGCCAGTATGTCGGGTCAGCTCGTCGACGCGCCGTCGACGCTCCGCAGTGCCGTGCCCGAACAAGCGTCCGAAGAACTGGAGGTTTTCCTCGACCGAGAGCGTCGGATACAGGTTCTTGCCGAGGCCCTGCGGCATATAGGCGATGCGGGGGCATACATCGTTCCGGTGGCGAGCGTCAGCCATATCGCCGCCGAGCACGCGCACGGTTCCTTGCTGGATCGTGCGGGCTCCGGCGATCAGCCCAAGCAGGCTCGACTTGCCGACCCCGTCCGGACCGATCAGGCCGATCATGCGCCCTGCAGCGACCTCCAGGTCGACTCCGCGAAGCGCTTGCGTCGTTCCATAGAGTAGCCGCACGCCTGCCAGGCGAACGGCCGGTTCTTCGGCGCCGAAGGCTTCAGCCAGCGACACCCGCCTACTCCTTGACGGGACGTGCAAGACTGTCGGGCCAGGACGCCGCGGGGTCGATCCGGACATAGGCCATGCCGGGCAGACCCGTCTTCACGCGCGCCAGGTTGCGCCGCAGGAGCGCGGGATCGATCCGCGCGCGGACGCGAAACATCAGTTTCTGGCGCTCGCTCTCCGTTTCCACCGTCTTGGGCGTGAATTGGGCGACATCGGCGACGAAGCTGATCTTCGCGGGAATGACGTATTGCGGCGCTGCGTCGAGCACGAGGCGGACCTCGCTGCCGAGGCCGACGCGGCCCGCCGCTGTTTCGGGAAGGAAAAAGGTCATATAGACATCCGATAGGTCGACCAGGTTCATCACCCGTCCGCCGCCCGCGATCACCTCGCCCGGCTGCGCCACGCGATACTGGATACGGCCCCCCCGCGGCGCCCGCAGTTCGCTGTCCCTGATATCGGCCCTGATCCGTTCGATCGTCGCGTGGACCGCATCGACGTTGGAGCGCGCACCGATAATCTGGCTGCGGGCCGCCGCGATGCCGGCATCTACCGATGCGAGCTGCGCACGGGCTGCCTCGACGGTCGCCGCAGCTCCCTCCACTTGCGCCTGATCATCGTCGCGCTCCTGGACGGCCGTAGCTCCTTCGCGCGCCAGTGTTTCCGACCGCATCAGTCTTTTGCGTGCAGCATTGAGTTCGGCCTGTCTCTGGCGAACGATCGCGAGCGCGGCGGCTCGTTCGCTCTCGCGCTGGCCGACTTGCGTTTGTGCGATCTGAACGGAATTGAGCGCCTGGGCGAGTTGGGCTTGCGCTTCGGCAAGCTGCGCATTGAGGGTATCGACGTCCATATGCGCGACGATCTGGCCCGCCTTGACCAGTTCGCCTTCATCCACGAGGATGTCGCGCAGACGACCGGGCGTTCTGGCGGAGATATCGATCTCCACCGCCTCCAGCCGGCCATTGCCGCTGACGATGCCCTCCGGCAAGGTAGAAGGCTTGAGCGCAGACCAGAGGATCACGCCCAGGGCAATCGACACCGCCGCGATGCCGGCCCGGATGAGCCAGGTCTTTCTCGTCGCCTGCGTCATTTATTCTGCTCCCGGCTCTCGTTTGTGGCGTTTGTGTCGAAGGCGCGCTCGGCGACAAAGCCGCCGCCAAGCGCTGAATAAAGAGCGACGATACTCGCCAGTTCTGCCCGGCGAAGCTGGACCAGCGCCTGCTCCGCCTCAAACAGGGACCGCTGTGCGTCGAGCACTTCCAAGTAGGCGGAGCGCCCATTGTCGAAGCGGAGTTGAGCAAGACGCGCGCTTTCGCGCTGTGCATCGAGCAACTCGCGCGTCGTTTCGATTTGATGCTGGAGCTGGCTTCGCCTGACGAGGGCGTCCGAGACGTCGCGAAAAGCCACCTGAACCGTGCGCTCATACTCCGCGACCGCACGATCGCGGCGCGCTTTAGCCACATCCAGATTGCCCTTCATGGCCTGCTGCCGGTTTGGCGGACACCAAGATAAGGTGTTTATCAAACTGGAGGACGTGAATGGAGCGAAGGAAGTTTAGCCGCGAGTTCAAGATCGAAGCGGCGAAGTTGGTCAGCGAGCGCGGGGTTAGCGTGGCGCAGGCCTCAAGAGATCTGGATGTGCATCAAACGGTGCTGCGTAAATGGGTGAAGGAGCTTTCCGGATCGCCGCAGGAAGCATTTCCTGGCCATGGTCAGATGAAGCCGGAACAGCAGGAGATACAGCGGCTACGCCGCGAAGTGGCCAAGCTCAAGGCGGAGCGCGACATATTAAAAAAAGCCGCGGCCTACTTCGCGAGGGACTCGATATGAGATTTGCCTTCATCGCGAAACACCGAGGGATATGGCCGGTATCGTGGATTTGCGGGGCACTCGGAGTCTCGCGCAGTGGCTTTCATGCCTGGCTTGTCCGTGCACCGTCAGCGCGGGCGCGGAGCGATGTGGAGGTCGGCAATAAGATCAGGGCCAGCTTCAAGCTGAGCGATCGAACCTATGGCGCACGTCGTGTCTGGCATGACGTGCTGGCCGAAGGCATCTCCTGTGGTCTGCATCGTATCGAACGGCTCATGCGTCAGCAGGGTCTTCGGGCACGACCGCGCCGCCGCGGCTTACCCAAGGATCATGGCGAACGGTCGGTCATCGCCGATAATGTTCTCGATCGCCAGTTTGTCGCTGACAGACCGAACCAGAAATGGGTGGCTGACTTCACCTATATCTGGACAGCCGAGGGCTGGCTCTATGTCGCCGCCGTCATCGACCTGTTCTCCCGGCGGGTGGTGGGCTGGTCGATGAGCGCCAACATGACGGCCCAGTTGGTGACAGATGCCCTGATCATGGCGATCTGGCGCCGTGGTAAGCCTGATGCCCTGCTGCACCACTCGGACCAGGGGAGCCAGTATACCAGCGAGCAGTTCCAGCGCTTGATGAAGGACAATGGTGTGACCTGTTCCATGAGCCGGTCCGGCAACTGTTGGGACAACGCCGCGATGGAAAGCTTCTTCTCATCCCTCAAAACCGAGCGGATCAGAGGGAAGGTATACCGATCGCGAGATCAGGCCAGAGCCGATGTGTGAGGTGGTCCCGCCTTTTTGGACAGTTTGGCGGCGAAGTTAAGCTCATCCCTGTTGTGATTATGCCGCCAGTTTGGTCATCAGATCAGGGGGGGCATGCCCCTCATGATCTGTTTTGTCGATCCGCCCATAGGCCTCTGCCGGGGTTTGCCCCGCCAGACCAGAGTGCGGTCGCTGCGTGTTGTAATAGGTGATCCACCGGGCAAGGCCGTTCCG
>NZ_JBHTLS010000108.1:0-28041 GCF_042678845.1 Sphingobium olei
TCGCTTCCATCGCCACCTTGGCCTTGAACTGCGCGCTGTAGCGCTTCCTCGTCGTCTTCATTCCCGTCCATTCCTTCAGGTCGGGATGAGCTTAACACCCTGTCCGAATTTCCGGGACCACCTCAATCGGGGGCGCGACATTCTCGAGGCGCTCCTGGCTATGCTTGGCGGCGATCCGATCGAGCACGACAGGATCGAGAGTGCGTCTGTCGCCCGCGGGGCCTATGTCCTCCTCATCTGCCTCGACCAGGCGGTTCCATTTCGGCGCGGAACGATGCCGCACATCTTCATGCCTGGCTGGTATGTCTATGCGGGAAGCGCCTACGGCCCCGGCGGCCTGCGCGCGAGGATCCGCAGGCATCTGAGGCGCGGCAAGCTGCTTCACTGGCACATCGATCACCTGACCTCGACAGCGGCGGCCATCCAGGCGGTGGCCGTCGAGGGGGGTGCGAATGCGCGATCGTGGGCACGCTCGTCCGCTCGGGCCAGTTTGCTTCTGCGCTCGAAGGCTTCGGCGCGACGGACTGCACCTGTTGCCCGTCCCATCTGCTGCAATCACTCGCTATTGATTGACGTCTAAATCGAGCGCCCGATAGATTGCGCGCATGCGCAAGACCGTCATCCTCACCATCGTCATGACCTTCAGCGCCGCATGCACCGCGGCGGCCGGGGGCCGGTTCGCGGCCCCGCCCACCTCAGGCAGCGACACGCCTGCCGCGCGCGGAGCAGCATTCGCACGGGCGCATTGCGCCGCCTGCCATGCTGTCGAACCAGGTTTCTCCCCCAAGCCGGAGGCGCCTACGTTCGAGGCGATCGCGAATGCGCGGGGCCTCACGATCGATACGCTCCGACCGTGGCTGCGCGATTCGCACAATTTTCCCGAGGTGATGAATTTCGCGATCGCGCCCGAGCAGGTCGACGACCTTGCGGCCCATATCCTGACCTTGAAGAGCCCTGATTACCGGCCGCCGATCCAGTAGCCTCGCCTGCGTGCGGTTGGGAACCGGCTACAGCGACCCGCCAGCAGGGCTACGTATATCCCACAAATGATTGCTCCGCGCGCGGAGGCTAGGACGTGTCGAGCCAGCAGCATGGAGGACGAGAATGCCGATCAGAGATCTTCTTGCGGTGGTCGATACCGGCAACCAGGATGGGCAATTCCTGCAGGACGTGCTCGCTTTCGCCGCGTTCCACGAAGCGCGGCTATCCTTCGTCATCCTTTCTGCGATGTCAGCGGAAACCTATGCGCTCACCATGGGGCCGCCCTACATCTTTCTCGACGATTACGCGGAAGCGGTTGAGGCCAAGGAGGCGCGCATCGCCAAGGCTGCCGGCGCTGCCAATGTCGAGGTTCGCACGATTTCCGACCAGCCGGCCGTGATCTTCTCGAAGGCGGCCGTCTATGCGCGCTATGCCGATGTCGTGCTGTTCGGCCCCAGCGGCAACTATGAGCATCCGCCGATCCGCCGCGAGACGATCGAGAGCATCCTCTTCGCGTCCGGCCGTCCGGTTCTCGTCCTGCCGAACGGCCACCGAGCCGGGCATGTCGATCACCTTGCAATTGGATGGAACGCCACGCGTGAAGCGACGCTTGCCTTGCGTGAGGCGAAGGCGTTCGCTGAGCCGGGGGCCAAGGTCGAGGTGCTTGTGCTGAACGGCAAGCCGACCGAGAAAGGTCATGGTTCGGAGCCTGGCGCGGATATCGCCCGTCATCTTGCCCGCCATGGTTTCGACGCCAATGTCGTTGCCCTGGCCCGCGGCGAGGGTTCCGATGCCGAGGCTCTAATCCGCGGCGCCCGGGAGCATGGCGCGTCCATTCTGGCGCTCGGCGCCTACGGACATTCCCGCCTGCGCGAGATGATACTCGGCGGTGTAACACGGGAACTCATCGACGGAGCCGACATCCCGCTCTTGTTTGCCCACTGACCAGACCCCCCGCCCCGGAGCGCCTGCGTATCCTCGACACGCCGCTCCGGAGCATGACCCCGCCGCCTCTCCAGACCCCCCCCCGGCGGCGGGGTCGCTTCTTCTTACCGCCGATTCCGTCGCCAGCAGCGCGTCCGTCCCTCCCAGCCGTTGAAGGGGCTCGGCGCGCAACGCGAAGAGCGAGGCGGCCAAACCCTTCAGCGGCCTTAGCCGGCTCGTTCACGCTCCGCATCGGCCACGACGGCAATCGTGCGAACGAAGCTGTCGGGGTTGAGGGAGATCGAGTCGATGCCTTGCGCCACGAGGAAGGCGGCGAAGTCTGCGTGATTGCTTGGCGCCTGGCCGCAGATCCCGATCTTGATGCCCGCTGCATGCGCCTTGGCGATGACGTCGGCGATCATGCGGGTCACCGCCTCGTCCCGCTCATCGAACAGGCTGGTCAGAAAGCCTGAATCGCGGTCGACGCCAAGCACGAGCTGGGTCAAGTCGTTCGAACCGATCGAGAAGCCATCGAAACGGGCGGCGAACTGCTCTGCGAGGATGACGTTCGAGGGAATCTCGCACATCATATAGACCTTCAACCCGTTCTCGCCGCGACGCAGACCGTACTGGGCCATTGTTTCGAGCACGCGATCCGCTTCGGCGGGCGTCCGGCAGAACGGCACCATCACGATCACGTTATCGAAGCCGAGCGTCTCTCGGACGCGCTTGAGCGCCCGGCATTCGAGAGCAAAACCTTCGCGGTAGCGATCGTCATAGTAGCGCGATGCTCCGCGGAAGCCGAGCATCGGGTTTTCCTCGTGGGGCTCGAACGCTTCGCCACCCAGAAGATGCGCATATTCGTTGGTCTTGAAGTCGCTCAGCCGAACAATGGCGGGATGAGGATAATAGGGGCTGGCGAGCTTCGCGATGCCGCGCGCCAGCACGTCGACGAAATAGCCGGTCGGATCAGCATAGCCGCGCGTGAGCACCTGAATCTGGCGCTGCGTGTCGGGATCCGTACGTTCCGGATGGACGAGCGCCATCGGGTGGACCTTGATGAGCGAGTTGATGATGAATTCCATCCGCGCCAGGCCTACGCCCCGAGCGGGCAGGCGCCACCACTGGAATGCGGCTGCCGGGTTGGCGATGTTAACCATCATCGCGGTCTCAAGATCGGGCAAGTCGCCGACATCAACGTCCTCGATCTCGAATTCGAGCTCCCCTTCGTAAACCATGCCGACGTCCCCTTCGGCGCAGCTCAACGTGATGCTCTGACCTTCCTGGATGTGACGGCTTGCCTCGCCAGTCCCCACGATTGCGGGTACGCCCAGTTCCCGGCCCACGATCGCGGCGTGGCTGGTGGTCCCACCGTGATCGGTGATAATGCCCGAGGCGCGCTTCATGATGGGAACCCAGTCGGGATCGGTGGTCTCGGTGACCAGTATGGCGCCATCCTTGAAGCCCTCAATATCCTTCGCGGTCTGGATGACGCAGGCCTTGCCCACCGCGATGGCGTTGCCGACCGCCGCTCCGGTCGCGATCGGAGCGCCTTTTGCCTTCAGGCGGTAGTGGCGAAACGACGTTCGGCTTGTCTGTGCCTGGACGGTCTCGGGTCGGGCCTGGACGATGTACAGCTTACCGGTCTCGCCATCCTTCGCCCATTCCATGTCCATGGGACGCTCGTAGTGGCGCTCGATGGCGGCCGCCCAGCGTGCCAGCTGGATGATGTCTTCGTCACTGAGCACGAAAGCCGCGCGCTCATCGGATGTGGTGTCCTCGATGCGAGTGCGCCGGCTGCCGCCTTCGGCATAGACCATGCGGGTGGCCTTGGCGCCGAGCTCTTTTTCGATGATGGGCAGGGCGCCGTGCACTTCGAGCAATGGCTTGAAGACCACATATTTGTCGGGATCGACCGATCCCTGAACGACAGTTTCGCCCAAGCCCCAAGCCGCACTGATGACGATTGCCTGGGGAAAGCCGGTTTCGGTGTCGATCGAGAACATCACGCCCGAGCCGCTGAGGTCGGAGCGGACCATCTGCTGAACGCCTATGGACAGCGCGACCTCGAGATGATCGAAACCTTTCGCTTCCCGGTAGCTGATGGCACGATCGGTGAAGAGCGACGCATAGCAGCGCCGGCAGGCGTCGAGCAGGGCTCGAGCTCCGCGCACATTAAGGAATGTTTCCTGCTGGCCGGCGAAGCTCGCGTCGGGAAGGTCTTCCGCGGTCGCGCTGCTGCGCACGGCCACCGCCGGCCGATCGGATCCGACCCGCGAACCGAGCTCCTGATAGGCCGCCTGGATTTCGTCGGCGATGAGCGAGGGAAACTCGGCCTCGAGGAAGAGTGTGCGAATGGCCTCTCCAGTCTGCTGCAGCGAGGCGGCGCCCTCGTGAAAGTGGGAAAGCAGCTCTTCGATATGCGGCTCGAGCCCGTTCTCCTGCACAAAGAAGCGATAGGCATCGGCGCTCGTTGCGAAGCCGGCCGGCACCCTGATCCCATCCTTCGACAGGGCGACGGTCATTTCTCCCAGTGATGCGTTCTTGCCGCCCACTTTCGGGACGTCGGCGATTCCGATGTCTTCGAACCAGACGATGAAAGAGCGGGACATCGAATATCTCCTTCAGGATTCCTGATGAGCGGACGAAAGCCGCGCTCCAGACCGCGAGCTTCGCTTTTCCTGCGAACTGCGTCTTTAGGTAAGGGTCCGTAACCGTTCCTCGAGTTGCGCACGGCCGAAACGAAATAAGAGAGCGATAAGCCGCTCGACGATCCGGACATCATCGCATTTGGCGGGGGCTTCGTAAAAATTGTTACCCGTTCATCTGGCGCTTCACCTTTCCAGAGCTGTCCGCCGCGAACCGGCCTGCCTCGTCGTCGTGGCGTAGCGGAAATCGGCCGGTCCGCAGCTGTGCATCACCTCACGCAGTCTCGCGAATGACCATCGTATCCGCTAGGACTGATTGGAGGACGGCCTCTGCCATGCTGCCAAAGACTGCCTTGGAAAAGCCGCTTCGGCCATGGGTGCCGAGCACGACGAGGTCGGCGCCGATCTCCCGAGCGACCTTCTGCACCACGGATTGTGTTTCGCCATAGCGCAAGTGAGGGGTCAGGCGCCGACGAAGTTCCGGGGTGATCCCCGAGCCCGTCAGGAAATCGTCGAATGCTTGCTGCGCTTCCGTTTCAAAGGCTTCCTGGTTCTGCTCGACGCTGAGGAAACCTTCGAAGGGCACGTGGAACGCATGCACCAGATGAATCGCTGCGCTCGGGAACAGGCGCGCCGCAGCAAGTAGGGCATAACGGGAACAGGGGGAGAAATCGGTCGCGGCCAGGATGGTCCGATAGCTGGATCGGGGGCGCTGCTTGACAATCAAAACTGGAACATCCGCCTCTCTGATGATGAGGTCAACGGCTGTACCTATGAAGAAGTCGCCGATCTGATTGTGACGAGCCACTCCGGTTACGATCATCCCGCAACCATTGCGTGCCGCTTGGTCGACGATGACGTGCGGAGCGGAGCCTTCGCTCACCAGTATCTCGATTTCCGCTCTCGTTCCGGGCAGAACAGCACGCACCGCCGCATCGGCCAGATCCGCTTCGCCTGCGAGGCGCGATCCGCTCTCAACCACATGGCAGACGAAGAGGCGCACCTTCGCGGCTTCGGCTAGGAAGGACGCGCGATCGATGGCTCGGTCGGAACGCGCACTGAGGTCCGTTGCCACGAGTAGAGGATGATGCAGCTCCATGTATTTTCCTTTCATTCATTTCCCATGCCGGCGGGCTCTTCGGAATCTCTTGATCGGGTCGCAGAGGGAATGACGAGGACGTCGACCTTCGCATACCGCAGCACCTCCTCGGCCACGCTGCCGAGAAAGAATTTCTCAAGACCCGTCCGGCCATGCATGCCGATGACAAGAAGGTCGATTTGCGCCTTTCGAGCGGCGCTCAGAATCGTATCGGGAACAGATAGCTCAATGGCTTGGACGGTCTTGCGGTCAGGCTGGATGCCTGCTTCACTTAGGAACGAGCGCAGGTCGTTGATCGCTTCAGCGCGAACGGTCGCGGTATAGTCCTCGACCTCATCGCCGGTCATCATCGAGCGCTGCATCATGCTCCTCTCCGGCGTGTCGAAGACATGGAGGATCTCCAGGTGCGCTTCTGCCAGCAGGCCCAGTTCCATGGCGGCCTTCGCAGCTTCCAACGAACATTCGGAAAGGTCGGTCGCGATCATGATGCGCTGATAGGGGCTTGCCGGCATGCCGTTGGCCATGAGGATCGGGGTCGCGCTTTCGCGGATCGTTCGCTCCGCTGTGGTGCCGACGAAGATGTCTTTCAGAAGGTTTCGCCGGTGCGGGCCCATGACAACGAGATCAGGTTCCAGTTCCCGCGCTGCGTCCACCAGCGCGCGGAATGGATCGCCCATCACCAACCGATACGTGCAATCGACCTGATCGCTGGACGAAATGGTAGCGGCCGTCTCGGCGAGTAGTCCCTCGCTGCTGTCGCGCTGAATGGCGAGAAGCGTTTCGGGAAGCTCATCGTCCAGCGCGTGAAGGAGAACCAGGCCGGCCGAGAACTGGCGGGCGACGAGCACAGCGCGGCGCAATGCCCGGTCTGCGCGGGGAGAGAAATCGGTGGCGACGAGGACGCTGTGCATCAAGAATTCTCCTTGGCGGTCGAGGCGTGCGCCTGTTCATAGCGAGCCGGTCGCAAGACAGACGGGGCTTCATCTGTTTGGCGGTTCGCTTCCGATGTCCGGTGTCGCCGAAGGCGGCGAATCGATCGACGCGACTGCCATGCACGGCGAGGCAGACGCCGCTGCGCGCAAGAAGTGGTTGTGCATGTCGTCACGGTTCTCCTCTCGTCGGCAATCACCCCCTGAAGCCTCGCGTCGTTCTGGGGCTCGTTGCCATGGTTTCGGTCAAAACAGATCGCTTGAGCCCGTTGGCGAGAGCTCAAGACCGGCTGTCGAGACACTGACGCGCGATCGGATGCTAATGGATCGCGCTAAGCGCAAGGCATTGGGCAGACGATAGCTTCGTTGCGATCACAAGTCACGGACAGGCGGTAAGCGAATGCTGCAGACGTTTGGCATGGCCCACAGCGAGATCGACAATGCAGTCGTTGCCGCCGTTGTTGGTCGCCGCCAGTATGTTCAGCGAACAGTGGCTGCTGCTACTGGTTGGTTCAATGCCAAGGAGTGGGTTCATGAAAGTCGCGGTATTCAGCACCAAACCCTATGACAGCGACTTTCTGACCGCCGCCAATCGTGCGAGCGGCAATCGTCATGAACTGCGGTTTCTTGAACCGCGGCTCAACTCCGATACGGTGCCGCTCGCCGGAGATGCGGAGGCGGTCTGCGCGTTCGTGAACGATATTCTAGATCGGTCCGTGCTGGAGGCGCTCAAGCAGCGGGCGGTACGACTGATCGTTCTGCGTTCGGCGGGCTTCAATCACGTAGATCTCGTTGCGGCGCGGGATCTTGATCTCGCCATAGCCCGGGTTCCTGCCTATTCGCCGGAAGCGGTCGCGGAACACACGGTTGCGCTGATGCTTTCGTTGAACCGCCATATCCATCGCGCTCACGCTCGGGTCAGGGAAGGTAACTTCGCACTCGATGGCCTACTGGGCTTCAACCTCGCCGGGCGCAGCATCGGGATCATCGGAACCGGCAAGATCGGGATATGCGTGGCCAGTATAATGCGAGGCTTCGGGTGCCGCATACTGGGCGCTGATCCCTATCCGACGCCGGAGTTCACCGCGCTTGGCGGCTCTTATGTGGAGCTGCAAGACCTGCTGGCCGCCTGCGATGTGGTTACCCTGCATTGCCCGCTCACGCCGCAGACCTATCATCTCGTTGATGCCGCAGCGATCGCCGCGATGAAGCCGGGGGTCATGCTCTTGAACACCGGGCGCGGCGCGCTGGTCGAAACACGCGCGCTCATCGACGGCCTCAAGTCGGGAAAAATCGGTCATGTGGGCCTTGATGTCTATGAGGAGGAGGGGGACTTGTTTTTCGAAAACCTGTCCGGCCGGATCATCCAGGACGACGTTTTCGCGCGGCTGCTAACCTTCCCGAACGTCCTGATAACGGGACATCAGGCATTCTTCACGCAGGAAGCGCTCACCGCGATCGCCGAGACCACGATTGCAAACGTCTCGCAATTTGAACTGAGCGGGTGTGCCGCGTACCCAGTTTCGACCGAAATGCTCGCCTGAGCGATGCGAGAAATGGACTGTCATTTCCGCCGTGGCCGGTTGACCTTGAGCGCATTGCACCCGATGCTGGCCCACGAGCCGAACGACAACAGCGAGGGCGACAGCGAGAGAGTCGGGTTGGTTCCGGCCTGGCTGTGCGCAGTCGTGAAACATCAAGGAGGATGCCGGGCTCGATCGAGCGGTCGGTCCTGATTCGGGAGCGGCAGGCGAGCGCCGCGGGAATCGGGGATTTCGATGGAAGTCATCGTTCAATCTGCATTTGGAGAGATCGCTGCCCTGCTGGTGCTGGCTGCGGTCGTCGGCTTTGTCGGCATCGTCTTGCGCCAACCGCTTATCGTAAGCTTCATTGCCGTCGGTCTTCTGGCCGGGCCGTCCGCCCTCGGGCTTGTCCAGTCCGCCGAGCAGATCGATCTGCTCTCCGAACTCGGTATAGCCCTGCTGCTGTTCCTTGTCGGCATCAAGCTGGACGTGAAGCTGATACGTTCGCTGGGAACGGTTTCGCTTTTCACCGGGCTTGGCCAGGTCCTGTTCACGTCGGTCTTCGGGTATCTGATCGGCCTTGCGCTGGGCCTGGGGCATGTGACCAGCCTCTATGTGGCGATTGCGCTCACCTTTTCCTCCACGATCATCATCGTGAAGCTGCTGTCGGACAAGCGCGAGATCGATTCGCTCCATGGCCAGATCGCCCTGGGCTTTCTGATCGTTCAGGATCTGGTCGTGGTTCTCGCGATGATCGTGCTGTCCGCCATTGGCATCGGCTCTTCCGGCCCGCATGGAGGCGGGCAAAGCATCCCGAGTGTGCTGCTGTCGGGGGGCGCGATGGTGGTGCTCGTCATTCTGTTCGTGCGGTATCTCGCGGACCCGCTCACGCGAAGGCTCGCACGGGCGCCTGAGCTCATGATGATCTTCGCCATTGCCCAGGCAGCCATTTTCGCCGCTGTCGGAGAGCTGGTCGGCCTTGGCAAGGAGGTCGGCGGCTTGCTGGCAGGTGTGTCCCTCGCCTCCACTCCGTACCGGGAAACCATAGCGGCGCGCCTGGCGCCGCTGCGCGATTTTCTGCTGCTTTTCTTCTTCATCGCACTCGGCGCCGGGCTCGACCTATCGCTGCTAGGCGCCCATCTGGTTGGAGCTCTGGTATTTTCGGTCTTCGTGCTCGTCGGGAATCCGCTGATCGTCCTTACGATCATGGGAGCGATGGGCTATCGCAAGCGGACGGGTTTCCTGGCCGGGCTCACTGTCGCTCAGATCAGCGAATTCTCACTGATCTTCATCGCGATGGGCGTGTCCTTGGGGCACGTGACCCAGGAGGCGCTGGGCCTCGTCACCTTGGTTGGCCTGGTGACGATCGCGGCATCCACTTACATGATCACCTACTCGCACGTCCTTTATGATCGGCTTGAGCCGTTCCTCGGTCTGTTCGAACGGAAAGGAACGCCGCGAGAGCCGCGCGACGGCGCGCCGCAGCTAGACGCTGGCTACGACATGCTGATTTTCGGGCTGGGCCGCTTCGGCACGGCGATCGGCATGCGCCTGAAGAGCCGCGGCCTTCGCGTTCTTGGGATCGATTTCAATCCAGCTGCGGTCCAGCGATGGCGCGAACTTGGGCTCGACGCGGTATTCGGGGATGCCGGCGATCCGGAATTCGTCTCCGAATTGCCGCTGGCGTCCGCCAAATGGCTGGTCTCGACGGTTCCGGTTCACTTGCCGGGGCTGAATGCTGAAGATGCCCGTAGAACCCTCATCCAGCTCTCTCGCCTCTCAGGCTTTTCCGGGCGCGTGGCCGTTGCGTCCCACAGCGATGGGGAACAGCAAGACTTAAGCGACGCAGGCGCCGATCTGGTGCTCGAGCCGTTCCAGGATGCGGCGGACAGAGCGGTCGAGCTACTCAGCGGCGAGCAGGAACGAGAACGGACGCGGTTTCCCGGCATCCCCGCCGAGCGTGTGTTGGGTTGAACATCATTGGTAGAAGTAGCGCGAGATGAGACGATCACGATGAACAGGCAGGCAGCGGATTATCATGCCCGGTCACTCGATGACGTTCTCGCTGAGCTCGACGCTCGGTCCGATGGATTGAGTTCAGAGGAGGCCGCCCGGCGACTCGCAAGACATGGCGCGAACCGGCTTCCCGAAGCGCCGCGGCGAAGCGTCCTTCTTCGGTTCCTGCTGCACTTTCACAATGTCCTCATCTACGTGTTGCTGGCCTCCGCCGCGATCACGGTGGCGCTTGGGCACATGGTGGACGCGGGCGTCATTCTCGCGGTCGTCATCGCCAACGCTATCATCGGCTTCATCCAGGAAGGGCGGGCGGAGAACGCCATGGCTGCGATCCGGGGGATGCTGGCTCCGCGCACGGCCGTCCTGCGCGATGGTGCCCGGCAGAGCATCGATGCCATCGAGCTTGTTCCGGGCGATATCGTCGTTCTGGAGGCGGGTGACCGGGTGCCGGCGGATCTTCGCCTCATCGACGCCAGGGGCTTGAAAGCCGAGGAAGCCATTCTCACCGGCGAGTCCGTGCCGGTCGACAAGGACGTCGCGCCGGTCGTCCCGGATGCCCCTCTCGGCGACCGCGCCTCCCTGGTGTTCAGTGGCACACTTGTCGTCGCCGGCGTCGCCCGGGGTATTGTCGTGGCGACCGGCGTGGAGACCGAAATCGGCCGGATCAGTGGTATGCTGGCCGAGGTCGAGTCGCTGACGACGCCGCTCGTGCGCCAGATGGATGCGTTTGCGCGCTGGCTCACCCTGTTCATTCTTTTGGTCAGCGCGGGCCTGCTGGCCTTCGGCACGTTCGTCCGGCATCTGCCGTTCGACGAGATGTTCATGATCGTGGTCGGTCTCGCCGTGGCGGCGATACCCGAGGGATTGCCGGCGGTTCTAACGATCACCCTTGCGGTCGGCGTGCAGGCAATGGCGCGTCGCAATGCGATCGTGCGCCGCCTTCCCGCCATCGAGACGCTTGGCTCGGTGTCCGTCATCTGCACCGACAAGACGGGCACCCTCACGCGCAACGAGATGGTCGTCACGACCTTGCTCTCGGCCGATAGCCGCTTCGCCGTCGCCGGCGAGGGATATGCACCGGAAGGCGCGGTGCAACGGGAGAACGAGCCGGCGAATGCAGCTGGCTGCCCTGTCCTTCTGGAGTTCGCGCGTGCAGCCGCGCTGTGCAACGACGCCGCCTTGCGCCGAACCGACGACGATTGGCGCGTGGAAGGCGATCCCATGGAGGGCGCCCTGCTCGCCCTGGCCGGAAAGATCACCGATGGCGCGACCGCGCCGTTCAGCAGCCTTGCCCGTACCGACTCGATACCGTTCGATGCAGCCTATCGCTATATGGCGGTTTTGCATCACGATCATGCGGGCCACGCTTTCATCCACGTGAAAGGCGCGCCAGAGGCCATCCTGGCCATGTGCCGGAACCAACGGGTCGGCGCAGATGGCGCCGCGCCGCTCGATCTGCATTACTGGCAGGAGAGCGTCGAGCAACTGGCCAGCGCGGGTCAGCGCGTGATTGCCGTGGCCTCTCGTCCCGCCGATCAAGCCCATACTGTACTGAATACGACCGATATCGAAGGGCAGCTCACGTTGATCGGACTTGTGGGCCTCATCGATCCGCCGCGAGCAGAGGCGATCGAGGCCGTCGCCGAGTGCCACCGCGCGGGAATCAGGGTGAAGATGATTACCGGCGATCACGGCGCCACAGCGAGAGCGATCGCCGCCCAGATCGGCTTGCGCAACTGCGACCAGGTCCTGACAGGCGCGGACCTTGAGAACCTCTCGGATGCAGAGCTGGCCACTGCCGCGGTGGAAACCGACATATTTGCCCGGACGTCTCCCGCCGACAAGCTGCGCCTGGTCACGGCCCTGCAATCGCGCGGGCTGATCGTCGCCATGACAGGCGACGGCGTGAACGATGCCCCCGCGCTCAAGCGTGCCGACGCCGGCACAGCCATGGGTTTGAAGGGCAGCGAAGCCGCGAAGGAGGCTTCCGAGCTGGTCCTCGCCGACGATAACTTCGCCTCGATCGCGGCGGCGGTGCGTGAGGGGCGGACGGTCTACGATAACATCAAGAAGGTGATCAGCTGGACCTTGCCGACCAATGCCGGGGAGGCGCTGACGATTATCGTCGCCTTGCTGGCCGGCATGACGCTGCCGGTCACGGCGGTGCAGATCCTCTGGATCAACCTCGTAACCGCTGTGACCCTGGGCATAGCGCTCGCTTTCGAACCGAGCGAAGGTGGGACCATGCGCCGCCCGCCGCGTGCGCGCAATGCCCCGCTGCTCACCGGGGAGCTGATCTGGCACATCCTGCTCGTTTCGGGACTGTTCGTTGTCGCCGTCTTCAGCGTCTTTGCCTACGCCATCGACAAGGGCTATCCCGTTGCGCTCGCGCAGACCATGGCGGTCAACACGCTGGTGGTTCTGGAGATTTTCCATCTCTTCTTCATCCGTAACATCCATGGAACATCGCTGACGCTAGCAGCGGTGAAGGGAACTCCCATTGTCTGGTTCTCCGTAATCAGCATAACCATCGCGCAATTCGCGATGACCTACTTGCCGCAGCTCCAGTCGGTCTTTGGAACGCAGCCGGTGCCATTCACCGATGGCATCGTGATCGTGGCGGTCGGAGCGGCGTTCTTCGTGCTGATCGAAATCGAAAAGCAGATGCGCCTTGCCTTTCGCAAGCAGGCTGCACCCTTGCCGAACGATTAGAATCCGATACCCGGTCGCTCATGCGCGACTCGGGCGATTGCTGTTGCCGCTGCGTCTTTGCTATTCATGCCGCAGCTGAGCGAGCGGTCACGTCGTGCCGTCCAGCCATGCGGCCTCGTCACGCAAGCGTCGCTTGTAGTCAGGCTCCGCCAATGCGCGCCGCAGTTGCCTCGCCCGCTGTGTCACTGCCTTGCGGTTGAATCCTTCCAGACTGTCTTGAGCCAACTCCTGCAGGCGGTCGATGTGGATTGCGAGTGCACCGAGTCTCCCGGCGTCGTCACACTCGATCGCAATTTCTCCAAGCGTTTTTAGAAAGCCGCGCGCGGCGATCATGTCGCCGGCGCAATATTGCGCCAGCGCTCCGAAGCTTCGCTCGAGATAATCAGCGAACGTCTGCGGATGGGCCACGACCCGCAGCGCCCCTTCTTCATCCTTCCGCAAATGCGAGGGAATGTCTCGCGATGAAAGATCGGAGATGGCGGCGCCCAGCCAGTCGAGGCAGGTAAGGGCGGTGAAGGGATCGTTCACCCCCGGCGAGAGCGCGCGAGCAGCGATCTCGACCAATTCATCGATTAGAAAACGCAGGTCCTGCAGGGCAGTCCGCTGGGAACCGATGGCGAATATCCCTGCCAATGCTTCGCAGGCGTCGTCGTCGCAGCGTTCCGGAGGCCAGGCCTCGATCAGTGCGCGGCCGGCATGCACGAAGTCGCCGGGCTGATATCGCAAGCGAACGACCAGATCGTGCTTCGACGCCAGAGCGAGCAGATCATCATCGCGGATGAGCTGGATATAGCCCGTGTCATCTGCCGAAACGAGGCCCGGCTGAGCGCCCTCCGCTCGGCAGGCGTCCCGGCGCAACGCAAGGGGCAGGGCGGGATCGTCCGGATCCGGCTCCACATCGGCGGGCTTCCCGACACAGCGAGGAAAGCGATGGCCGACCTCCTTCAGCAGACGACTGCCAATGTCTTCGATGACGCTGTTGATGTGGATCTTGCTCGGCACATGATGGATGAAGAAAATCAGCACGGCGATCGAGCAGATCGCCAGCAGCACGGCCACAAGCAGGGCCAAATTGGGGACGAACGCGGTGCCCCCGGTTTCCTCGGGCGAGCGGATCGTTCTCAAGACGATCAGACAGTAAAGGAACGTGGCGATGAAAGTGCCCAGCGTCACCTGATTGCCGCGGTCGCGCATGAAGTTGCTGAGCAGCCGCGGTCCGTACTGACCCGAAGCGTAGACCACGGCGGCAATGGTGACGGAGAACACCGTGCCCGCCACGGTGATCATCGAACCGCCGATGGCCGAAAGCACCTGGCGTGCGCCGCTTGGCCGGGAGGCGTAGAGCCAGGCGAACCGGTCCATCCAGCTCGAGCCTTCGTAGCTGTCCAGCTGGATCATCCCGCCTGCGAGCAATACTGCCGCGCAGGCCATGAGGGTGGGGATGAACCAATAGCTTTGCCTCAGCTTATCGGCGACGCGCAGCAGCCAGGCCTTCATGAAGAGCGCTCCTGCGGCCATGCGGTGCGCTCGCCGGCATTCGCCTGAGAGATGACGCTGAAGCTCCCGTCGGTTTCGAGAACCACAAGGGCAACGTCCGCCAGGCCGCCGATGCCCGCGCTCCGGACCGCCGCCTTGACTTCGTCTTCCTTGACCCGTTCGTCGCGCAGGGCCTCTTTGACGAACCTGCCATCGGCAAGCAGCACGCGCGGGCTCGCCTGCACCATTCGGGCGAGCGTCGGCGATCGAACAACGCTCCAGGCGACGACAAACTGCAACAGCGCCAGTAAGGCGAAGGCGAGAACGCCTTCGAGCAGTGCCACATCCTTGGTGAGCAGGACGGTGGCCAAAGTCGAGCCGAGCGCAACCGTCACGACGAGATCGAAAGCGTTCATCTTCGCGAGCGTTCGCTTGCCGCTAAGGCGCAGCACCGTCACCAGCGCCGCATAGGCGAGTGTGCCCACCCAGATCACGCGCACAAGTCCTTGCAGATTGTCGAACAGCATCCGGATCCTCGCTTTCGCTGATTCAACACCTATTACGGGAAAAAGTGCGCAATGCCGCTCTCGTTCGATTGGCAGTTGCCTACACACCGGGGATCACAAGGTCCGGATAAACGTCCGCTTCGCGGAACGGCCGGCACGTTGCCGAGTTGGTTTCGCTGAGGGCAAATGCCAGGTCGACCCAGGAGCAGGTATCGCGCAATGTCCATTCACAAGATGATCGAACTTCATCCTGACGTGAAGCAGCTCAACGACGCGCTTGCGACAGCCGCCCGCCACGCCATGTTTTGCGCGGTCATGTGCACCTCTTGCGCCGACGCCTGTTCCGCCGAAGAGATGGACATGCGCCAGTGCATCCGCAGCTGCCTCGACTGCGCCGATGTTTGCGAGGCCACCGCCAAGCTTGCGGTGCGCCGTACGGGCGAAAATATCGCGGTTCTGCGGGCAATGATGGAAGCCTGCATCCGCACTTGCGAGCTTTGCGCCGAGGAGTGCGCGCGGCACGAACACGAGCATTGCCGTCTGTGTGCGGAAATGTGCCGCGAGTGCGCCGAGGATTGCCGCAAGGCGCTCCCCACGATCCAGTAGCCGTCGTCTCTAAGGGGCCGCCGCGTTACGGCAGGGCCACGCGCGACACGCGTGACGTAAGCGGTCTGCAATGGGCATGGCGGGCGTGGCGCCGGCAGATGATCACTCGGGCTAACGCGCCCCGCCACTCCGCGGGAGATCATCGAAGTCCGCAGTCAGGTTCCATGAGTGCCGAGTGCGCCGATTTCGTCCAAGGACGCTCGTGCGATCCAGAGGCCGCGATCGAGATACAGGGCCTCAAAGATTTCAAACGGCTAATTGGAGGACTGCCAGCGGCTTCCGTAGATTGATTTTCGACGCATTAGGCTTGCTTCGCGTTTGGCAGAAGGTGAAGAATAGCCTCTTCGCATCAGCGATGATGGCATTCGCGCACCTGTTCCCAGGCACCGCGCACGGAGATCTGTTTGTTTCTGGTCCTTCTCCTTGCGCTACCCTTCGTCGGCGCGCTGCTGACGTCGATTGCGGGACACGCCAAGCGTAGCGTGGTGGCGGGACTAGCCGCAGCGCCGGCCCTCGCCGGAGTGGCGCTGCTCGTCATGCTGGCCCCTGGCGTGCTGGCCGGTGAGGCGGTTGAGTTCCGCGCTGCCTGGATTCCAGCACTCGGGCTGGACCTCAGCTTGCGGATCGACGCGCTGGCCTGGCTGTTCGCCGCCCTCATCCTCGGCATTGGGCTGCTGATCGTCATCTACGCGCGCTTTTATCTTCCGGCGAACGAGGCGATGGGGCGCTTCCTTGCGCTCCTGCTCCTGTTCCAGGGAGCGATGCTGGGGATTGCCCTGGCGGGGAATGTCCTGCTGTTGCTGATCTTCTGGGAGCTGACAAGCCTCACGTCATTCCTGCTGATCGGCTTCCGGAAAGACAAGCAAGAGGCCCGGCAGGGCGCCCGCATGGCCCTCGCGGTGACGGGCGGGGGCGGGCTGGCGCTCATCGCCGGTCTGCTGCTGCTGGGTCAGATCGCCGGATCGTTCGAGCTGGTTGACATCCTCGCGAGCGGGGATGCCATCCGATCCTCCGGCCTCTACCCGCTGGCGCTGCTTCTGATCCTGATCGGCTGCTTCGCCAAATCAGCGCAGTTCCCGTTCCATTTCTGGCTACCGCACGCGATGGCTGCACCCACGCCGGTCAGCGCCTATCTCCATTCCGCGACCATGGTGAAGGCAGGGGTGTTCCTGCTCGCGCGCTTCTGGCCGGTGCTGTCGGGAACGGAGCTTTGGTTCTACCTGGTTTCGACGACGGGACTGGTCACGATGGTGCTGGGCGCCGCTGTCGCCCTGTTCCGCCATGATTTGAAGGCGATTCTTGCCTATTCCACGATTAGCCATCTTGGTCTGCTGACCATGCTGTTCGGCTTCGGCACGCCCGCGGCGGCCGTTGTCGGCGTGTTCCACCTGCTTAACCATGCGTTGTTCAAGGCAGCACTGTTCATGAACGCCGGCATCGTCGATCACGAGGCTGGGACGCGCGATATCCGCCTGCTCGGGGGACTCGCTCATTTGATGCCCGTCACGGCCACACTCGGCATCGTTGCGGCGGCTTCGATGGCTGGCCTGCCGCCGCTCGGCGGATTCCTGTCGAAGGAGATGATGCTTGAAGAGGCGGCTCACACCGTCTGGGCCGGGCAGCATTGGGCCGTGCCACTGCTTGCGGCTGTCGGTGCAACATTGTCTGTCGCCTACTCGCTGCGCTATATCTTCCACCTCTACCTTGGACCTTGCCGTTCGACCTATCCCACAACCCCGCATGATCCGCCGTCCGGGCTTTGGGCGCCCGCGGCTCTGCTCGTTGTCCTCACCATATTGATCGGGCTTTTTCCGCAGACGCTGACCACCGGCATCGTCGCCCCGGCCGCAGCGGCTGTGACTGGAGGGGCGGCGCCCGCGTTCAAGCCGGCGCTCTGGCACGGGCTGACCCCAGCGCTCGCAATGGGCGTCTCAGCCTTGATATTCGGAGCGGCGATCTTGTGGTGGCATGGCACGTTTCAGCGCAAATGGGACAACCTTCCCTTGCCCGATGCCAAGCGTCTGTTCCAAGGGGTTGTGAACGGGCTGGTGCATATAACCCGCACGATCACGAGCGTCATCCATAGCGGCTCGCTGCAGCGCCAATTGGCGCTGCTGTTCATTGTCGCGATCGTCCTCGGTGCGATGGGCGTATGGACCGGCGGCTATGCGCCGGGCGCGCGCGCGACCATTCCGGCGCCGCCGGTGGCCATCGTCGCCTGGCTGCTCCTGCTGTCGGCCGTTGCGGCAGTGGTCAAAGGACAGCGGCAGCGATTCCTGACGCTGATTTACATCAGTGTCGTCGGCCTGGTCGTTTCTCTCGCCTTCATCTTTCTCTCGGCGCCCGATCTCGCGCTGACCCAGATTTCGGTCGAAATCGTGACGATCCTGCTGCTGCTGCTCGCGCTCAATCTCTTGCCCAAGGTTCCGGCGCGGGTTTCTAGCAATCGCCGCAGGCTTCGCGACGGGCTGATCGGTCTCGCTGGCGGAACGGCGGTCGGCTCGGCGGCCTGGGCGGTGATGACCCGCGCTCCCAACGATCCGATCTCATCCTATCACTGGGCCAACTCCTATGCGCACGGCGGCGGCACCAACGTCGTCAACGTCACGCTCGTCGATTTCCGCGCCTTCGACACTTTCGGCGAGATCACAGTCCTCGGCATCGCCGCGCTCACGATCTTCGCGCTATTGCAGCCGGCCACGCGAGGCGCTTCGGGACGTCGATTGCGCGAGTGGATCGCCGATCTGCCGCAATCCCCGGAGCGCCATCCGATGATGTTCGCCGTTGCCGCAAGGCTGCTGCTCCCGCTTGCGACGATGATCGGGCTCTATATCTTTCTGCGCGGCCATAACATGCCGGGCGGGGGCTTCATTGCGGGCCTGGTGATTTCGATCGCGATGCTCATGCAGTACATGGCTTCGGGCTTTGAATGGGCAGACCAGCGGCGACGCATCGACGAGCATTTGCTGATAGGTCTGGGCGTGAGTATCTCCGCCATGACCGGCCTTGGCTCGCTTCTGTTTGGTGCACCCCTCTTCACCAGTTCCTTCGGCCACTTCAGCCTGCCGCTGGTCGGTACCTTCGAGCTCGCTACCGCCATGCTCTTCGATGTCGGCGTCGCCATGACGGTAATCGGCGCGGTGATGCTCGCGTTGGCCGAGCTCAGCCACGTCGCTCAGCGCGCTGAAAACGCGGATGGAGGCGCGGAGGAGGGCCCGATGGACATCGATCCCGCGAAGCTGCGGGGGGCCGAGGCATGAGCATCGAATTTCTCGTCGCATCCGCGATCGGGGCCCTGACGGCGGCCGGCATCTATCTGTGCTTGCGCGGCCGCAGCTTTCCGGTGGTCCTTGGCCTTGCGATGCTCTCCTATGCGATCAATCTCTTTCTGTTCGCCATAGGTCGTCTGGTGGTCAATCGCCCGCCGATCTACGGGAAGGGACTGACCGAATATACCGACCCGCTACCGCAGGCGCTGGTGCTGACCGCGATCGTCATCTCTTTTGGCATGACTGCGCTCGCGGTCGTGCTTGCGCTCCGCAGTTTCCTCGAAACCGGCACCGATCAGGTCGATGGCATCGTCGAGCCCGACCCGCCCCAGCCTGATGCGGAGGCGCGGCCATGATGGATGCATTGATCGTGGCGCCGTTGCTGCTGCCCGCCTTCGCGGGCACCGCGACATTGCTGTTCTGGCTGCGCTACCGCTCGATCGGCGCGGTCATATCGGTTCTCTCGACGATCGGTCTCATCGCTATCGCGGCCGTCCTCATGATGCGGGCCGCTTCGGGCGCGCCGTTCGCCTATGCGCTCGGCGATTGGCCTGCCCCGTTCGGCATAGTGCTGGTACTGGACCGGCTCTCGGCCCTGATGTTGCTGCTGACGGCGATAGTTGGACTCGCGGTTGCGGTTCATGCCACGCTGACGGCTCTCGATCGCAAGGGTTGGCATTTTCATGCGCTGCTCCAGTTTCAGCTGCTCGGCGTCAACGGCGCGTTCCTGACGGGAGACCTGTTCAATCTCTTTGTCTTCTTCGAGGTGCTGCTGATCGCATCCTACGGTCTCATGCTCCACGGACAGGGGGAACGGCGGCTCACCGCTGGCTTTCAGTACGTGATCGTCAATCTGATCGGATCGACTCTGTTCCTGATCGCGCTGGGCCTGCTCTACGGTGTTACCGGCACGCTCAACATGGCCGACATGGCGGTTCGCGGGGCGGCCCTGCCTGCCGCCGACCAGGGTCTGTTCCGGGCCGGCGGCTTCCTGCTGGCCGCGGTCTTCGCACTCAAAGCGGCGCTCTTGCCGCTGCATCTCTGGCTCCCGCGCACTTATGCGGCAGCATCGCCGGCGATTGCCGCGCTGTTCGCGATCATGACCAAGGTGGGCGCCTATGCTCTCATCCGCACCATGCCGCTGATCTTTGGTGATGCGGTAGGCGCATTTCTGCTGCCAGCAGCACTCGGTACGATGCTGCTCGGCTTTGCGGGCCTGCTCGCCGCACGCGGACTGTGCGACATGGCTGCGTTCGGCCTGCTTGGTTCGACCGCGACGCTGCTCGCGGCCGTCGCCTTGTTCGACATGCCCGCCATGGCGGCGGCGCTCTACTATCTGCCGCACACGACGCTGTCGGCGGCCCTGCTGTTCCTGACTGTGGATCTCATCACCCGCTGGCGCGGCTCGAAGGACGATGCGATCATGCCGACGGCGCAGTATAAGGGGCAGGGGGTGCTCAGCGGGCTGTTCCTAGCGGCCGCCGTCGCGCTGGTCGGCCTGCCGCCGCTTTCCGGCTTCGTCGGCAAGCTCCTGATCCTGCGGGCAGCATGGCCCTCGGCTTACATGGGCGCAATTTGGGCGATGGTCCTTGTGACCAGCTTGCTCGGCCTGATCGGCCTTGCGCGCGCCGGGAGCACCCTGTTCTGGAGAGCGGATGCGCCGTTGCCGCCGGCCGCCGACCGATCGTCTTCGCATCCGCGCGAGGCAATACCAGCCTTTTGTCTGTTGGCGCTGCTGGCAGTCTTCACCATCGGCGCGGGGCCGATCACGGCCTATATGCAGGCAACGAGCGAGCAGGTCTTCGACGTTCCCGGCTATACCCGTTCGGTGCTCGAGCCTGACGGCACGGGGACGCGCGAATGATCCGTCTGTTCCCACACCCCGGGCTTACCGTCCTGCTGATCATCATATGGATGCTGGTGCTCAATGAACTGAGCTTTGGCGGCTTCCTCCTGGGAATTGTGTTTGGAACGCTGGTGCCGCTGTTTACCGCCCCCTTCTGGGTCGGGCGTTCGCCGGTGCGATACGGTTGGCCTCTCATCGCCTATGTGCTTCTCGTGATCGGCGACATCGTCGTCGCCAACTTCCAGGTTGCCCGACTGATCCTGTTCCGGCGTAACCGAGACATGCGTTCGTGCTGGCTGACCATTCCGCTGGACCTCCGGTCGACTGAGGCGATCACTGTCCTTGCCGGCACAATCAGCCTGACCCCGGGCACGGTTTCTGCCGACATATCGACCGACGGACGCCATCTGCTGGTCCATGCACTCGACACCGATGATCCAGAGGCCGAGATCGCGCGGATCAAGGCGCGCTATGAAGGTCGGCTAATGGAGATTTTCCGATGATCGATCTGGCGCTCGCCACCGCCCTGGCTTGCATCGCGCTTGCAATGTTCCTGAATCTGTACCGGCTGCTACGGGGGCCGACGGCACCCGACCGCATCCTGGCCCTGGACACGATGGTCATCAATGCGATCGCTCTCATCATCCTGTTCGGCATCAGGGAAGGCACGACAACCTATTTCGAGGCCGCCTTGCTTCTGGCCATGGTCGGCTTCGTGGGGACGGTGGCCTATGCCAAGTTCCTGCTGCGCGGCGACATTGTGGAATAGGAGGCGTCGTGGCTGCGATCCTGGACTTCTTCATCGCGTTCCTGATCGTCCTGGGCGGCGCTTTTGCGTTGATCGGCAGCTGGGGTCTCGCCCGTCTGCCCGCGCTGATGAGCCGTCTGCACGGCCCCACCAAGGCGACGACGCTCGGCGTGGGCGGATGCCTCGTCGCCTCCATGATCTATTTCCCGAGTCAGGGACTTGCCTGGTCGGCTCATGAGCTTCTCATAGCCCTGTTCCTGTTCATCACCGCCCCGATCTCCGCGAACATGATTGCGAAGGCCTATATGCACGGTCGTCATGTCGCGAGCGACACGGCGGATGCAGGCGAGGGACCCATGCCGGGATCGCCGCAGGCGCAGGCGGACTGGGCCACTTTTGGCTCCCCGTCAGAGCCGTGAATGGGGCGGTGGGACGCGCCGCGGCCGTGCGCCGGCACCGGCTTTGATAACTAGCAAATAGAAAGGCATAGTCGCCGCAGCGTGATAAGTGATTGATGCCTCCATATGTCCGAAGATGTGGCGTATGGATGGCAAGACGCTACGATCTGCGGCCGGAATAAGTATTCGTCGAGCTACTTGCGATCTTGCAACACGATCATGGAGGTACCATGGTTCAATCCAGCGCCTCGACTGTCAGTGAATGGATGGCAGGGGTGGGCTCGCTTCGCGCACCGGCTCTCCACCGCTTGCGCGATCTTTGCATCGATCGGCTAGTTGACTGGCAGGAGCGGATGCAGTGGGGAATGCCAGGATATGGTCCTGCGGGCGCGGATAGCGTCGTCAGTTTCAACAACCAGAAGCTCTATATCGCGTTTTATGCGGGTCCCACGGCTATAGCTGCCTTCGCGAACCGGCTCACCGGCATCGATCGCGGTAAGGGCTGCCTCAGGTTTCGCCGTCCGGAAAGCATCGATTTCGCGCTCATCGCCGACATGCTGGATGAGATCCGTGGCCGTGGCGGCCCGATGTGCTGAAAACAAGACAAGGACGCGCGCACGAACTCTCGTTTGTCAATTGGCAGGCGCGCAGATCCTCCGCAACGGTGGCGACCGAAGGCGACAGCGTCATTCGGCCGGCGGCGCCGCTCGCATGACGGCCGAGATCGAAGTGCACCATCAGCTCGGCTGCGGCACGCCCGGGTAGAGACGGCGGATCTCGTCGGCCTGGGCGAGATCGTGCCCCGGATTGAGGACCGCAGCGGCGCCGGCTGCCACGCCGAACCGGAATGCGTCGTCGATGGTCCAGCCACAACTCAGCGCGAACACCATCGCCGCCAGGAAGCTGTCGCCGGCCCCGACGGCGCTTTTCGCGTCAACCTGCACTGCCGGCAGGAAGCGCGGACCGTCAGCCGTTGCCAGGAGCGCACCTTCGTGCCCCAAGGTCACGGCGACATATCTGGATTGGCCGGAGCGGACGATGTGCATGGCCGCTTCGCTGACGGCGCCGGGATCAGTCAGATCCTTTCCGACCAGTTGCCGCAGCTCGCCGATGCTCGGCTTGATCAGGAAGACACCGCCGCGGCTGAGACCCCCGCTCAGGCCTGCGCCCGAACTGTCGAGCACAAGAGGTATTCCGCGCTCGGCCATGATCTCGGCGACGCGGGCGTAGAAGTCCTCCGGCACGCCCGGGGGCAGGGAGCCGCTCGCCACCAGATAGTCGCCCTGGGCATGGGCGAGCTGTTCGAGGCAGGCCTGCCACTCGGCGGGTGAGAAGGTCGGGCCCTGGGGCACGAACCGATATTCCTTGCCGCTTTCTTGCTCGAGCACGGCGGAGCTCACACGCGTGGGGCCCTGAATGGGGATGCGTTTGCGGACAAGCTGGTGCAGATCGAGCAGGCCGTCGAGGGCCGGACCAGTCGCGCCGCCCGAGGCATAGTAGCTCCTCGCATTGCCGCCGAGCCGCACAAAGACTCGCGCGACATTGATGCCGCCGCCTCCGGGCGAATAGAATTCTGCTTCAGTCCGCATCTTGCGTGTATGGAAAACGCGGCCGACCTCGTAAGCAACATCGATCGTGGGATTGAGTGTCAGTGTCGATATACTGGTCATGGCTTGTTCCGCTAATTCGCATGTGTGAGGGATAGGCAGGAAGATACTGCTTCGAAATGGCGCGGTGGCCAAGGGAGAAGAGACCTGCGGCCATGGCTGACAGGGTGAGGCCAGCGCTCCTTTTCAAAACCAGGCTGCTGTCTTGCCACATCCACGCCTCGCCTTTTCCATTCCTTTCTTCCGCGCCTCCGGTAAGGTCGGTCTTGACCCGGTCTGAGCTTCCGAAAAGTGGATTACCGCTGCACAGAGGTGATCGGTGAGCAGTCGGTAATTTCCAGGGCCAGGCTCCCCATGTCTCTCGAGCTCGGGCCGGCACGTGGCCTCCGCGACCCGTGCCGACCGCCACGGTAGCCGGTCTCGCGTCCGTGTCCTTCCGGATGATTACGGATCGGCATGTGTGCTCGGGTTTGAGATAGCTGAAAAAAATGGAGGTTTGAGATGGCCATTCGCGACATTCTTCTTCAGGCGAGCAGCTACGCCGAGCCGACGCCGGTCGGTGCAATTGAGCGGGCGCAGGCGGCCGCCGCATTGATCGGTGCGAGGCTCTCGCTGGGCGTATGCCGGGTGCACATTCCTCCGGTTTCCAACTGGCTGGCGAACAAGCTGCTCCAGGCAGACCAGATCATCGCGGTGGAGAACCGCCGGAGCGCTGAACAGGCGCAAGCACTCGTCGAGCAATTTTCGTCGGTGGTCGAAGAGTCCCGACGCGGCGAACCGTTTGTGATCGACTGCCCGGGCCAGGTCACGCATTGGGCGCTCGCCAAGAAGGCGCGCGCCTATGACCTGACCATCGTCCCGGTCCATGGCCACCCGGCGACGCCTGCCATGGCGGAGGGCCTGGTCTTCGAATCGGCGAGGCCGGTGCTATTGCTTCCGGCCGAGGGCTCGCCTGTGAAATTCGAACGCGTCGTCGTCGGATGGGACGGCAGCCGCGTTGCTGCCCGTGCGCTCGCCGACGCGCTTCCGATCTGCCATCAGGCTCGCTCGGTGGCCCTCGTCACGGTTATGCAAGACAAGGACCTGAGCCGCGATACGCCGGTCGCCGACGCCTGCCGCTATCTCGAGCGGCATGGTATCGAAGCAGAGTTGGTCGAGGTGCCGGCTGAAGGACGCGATGCGGGCGTCGCCTTGCAGGCCTATCGTGAAAAGACGGAAGGGGATCTGCTGGTGATGGGCGCCTTCGGACATTCCCGGGCACGGGAATTCGTGCTTGGCGGCGCGACCAGGTCCGTGCTCGACCACCCGAGCTGCCCGGTCCTGCTCTCCCATTGATTATCGAGTTCGCATCGAGTGCCGGGCAGTGCTTCATGAAAGCGTGCTCAGCAACCGATCGACGTCGACGGTCGCGAAGCTGATGAAAGAGTCAGCGATGCCGTAGGGCAGCAGCAAGGTTCGCCCGTGCAGCAGCGCGCCGCAGCTATAGACCACGTTCGGGACATAGCCGTCGCGGTATTTGGGATCGGTGGTGATCAGTGGAAGGCGGCTCCGTCCCAGCACTTCGCTCGGGTTTTCCTTGTCGAGCAGACATGCGCCCAAGCTATAGTTTCGGACCGGCCCCACGCCGTGAGTAATCACCAGCCAGCCTTCGTCGAGCTCGATCGGGGATCCGCAATTGCCCAGCTGTACGAATTCCCAAGGCCAACGCGGGCGCAGGATAATCGCGCCATCGGTCCAGTTGTAGAGGTCGTTGGAGCGAAGCAGCCAAATGCTCTCGTGATCGAGCCGTGCCAGGGCGGCATAGTGTCCGGCAATGCGCCGCGGGAAAACAGCGATGCCTTTCGTGTCAGGCACGTCGGTACGCAGCGCGCTGAGTTCGAAGCTCTGAAAGTCGCTGGTTCGCAGCAGTTCCTGGCGAACGGTCTCGCCACCGACTGCGGTGTACGTCCCGAGGTAGAAGCTGTAGCCATTTTCCTCCTGGAAACGCACGAGACGCAAGTCCTCGAGGCCGTGTCTTTGGCGGAAGGTGACCGGAAAGATCACCAGGGAAGAGATATCGGTGCAGCTGCCGCATGTCAGGCGCACGCCGGGGTCGTCAGGATGCCCTCCGGGCAAAGGTTCGATGTGCGGAGGTATGGAAACATCGCTGATCGGGTCGAGCGTGACGGATGCGCCATCGAAATGCCCGGTGCGGAAGGTGATTGAGGAAAGATGGCCTTCCCCAACGGCTCGCAGCGAGAGCACGAAACGGGTCGCGCCGCTGAGGGTCGGCGGCTCGGGATGCGGCACGATGCTGGGGTTGAACAGGGCGGCCGACGCGTAGGAATATTCGGCGCTCATATAGGCGCCCACAAGAAGCATCTGATCCGTAGTCAGCGCCGGCGAGGGAAGTGTCGGCGGACAGATGAGATCGTTGCATCGCCGCAGCAGCACCTGCTCGACATCGCCATGGCGGCCGACTAGGCTCGCGAAGATGCGCTCGAGCTCGGAGCGGCACGTCGATGCATCAAGCCCAATGATCCGTTCGATGATGCGGCCGATCCTGGACCGGCGTGCAGGGTCGGGAGCCGTCGGGTCATCGCCGGGAACGAAGGGCCGAATGACGACGCGAGCAGGATCTGCATGCAACGTTGGACCGGTCTCGGTCACCAGGGCATGATTGAGCAACTTGATCTCCCGCTTTGTTGGATCGATCGCCGCACCAGTGGATGAACAGGGCAGAGCAAGCCACTCTAAGCCGCTGCGAGCTATAACCCAGTTTTCGCATTTCGACTTCACCAAGCCTCGCACTCACGGGATTTAAGCTGTAGGATGTTGCATTGCAGCAGACGAATCGCAATTTAGCGAGGGTGGCGACGATGGCCGACGAATCCGCGAGTGCAGCCGATTTCTGGAACATCGCCATGGAGACGCAACTCCTCGGTGCGGTTCCCCGGCTTTCTCTTCTGACGATGCTTGTCCCGAACGTTCAGGGATCCGTGGGTCAGATGATGCTGCACTATCAGCGAGAAGCTCTTACCTTGCTGTCAAGGCGATGGGAGGCGGATCTGACGTTTGTCGACAAGCTGGGCGGGGCGCGGTCGGCAGGAGATCTGGCGACCGCCTGGTTCGATTTTGCCCGAAACGCGGCATCGGACTATTCGGACACGATCGGCCGGATAGTCACTCTCGAGATCAAGGATGCAGCCGAGGTGGCGGAAGCGAGCATGGGCGAAGACCTGCGCGACGTAGCCCTCTCGGCGCAGTTGGTAGCCTAACCCGGGCCGAACCGTTGACGCCGGCAGCTCAATAGGCGCAGCCCTAGGCGGCACGTGTCGTCAGCATCAGCTGGCGATCATGAACGGGTCGGAGCGGTGGTAGTGGCGTTGGGTCAATGCGATAGCGACGAGGCCGCCGCCCGCGATCGCGAAGCTGACCGCGAGAGTTGCCGAGAAGAGCGTAACGAACTCCCGCACCTCGCCGAAGACGACGATCGCCAGCATCGCCAAAGGAGCGCCTGCGAGCAGCAGCAGTCCCAGCGCAAGATCGACGAAACCGCGCAGAAGCAGCCAGATCCAGTTCGCCATGGGTGTCAGGCGCGACTGAAAGGCGACATCGATCGATAACAAGGCGCGGAGCAGGAACCAGACCGTCACGAAGGGACCAAGAGGATAGAGACCTTTCCATGGTCCACCGATGAACAAAGCCCCGAGCACCACGGTCAGGGCGCCCGAACCGAAGGTGATCCTTCCCACCCAGCTATGCCGGCCGGTCCATGAAAGGAGCAGCTCCGAAAATCCACCGGCCAGCAGCAGCAAGCCGACGAGACGGGGCAAGTCATCGACCTGTGACAGCGGAAGCGCGAACGCTGCGGCGGCCAGCAGAAGCTTGAACAATCCACATGCCAGCGTCAGGTGCCAGGGCGAGACGTGGAACGGTCGATGCATCGTCTTCAGCACTCGGCCGTGACGGCCTTGAGGGCATCAAAGTCGAGTATCAGGATGGCCCGGCGCCCGGGCGTCGCGATGATGCGATCTTCCCGCAGCCGTGTAATCTGGCGGCTGACAGTCTCGATGGTAAGGCCGAGAAGATTTGCCATGTCCTGCCTGCTGACGGGCAGGTCGAACTTGCGCGATGGGCCTGTATCATCACCCTTGCTGCTGCGCTTCGACATCTCGATGAGAAAGAGCGCGACCCGTTCGGCGGCACTCTTGCGGCCGAGCAGCATCATCCATTCTCGCGTGCGATCGAGTTCCGTCAGCGTGCGCTCAAGTAATCCATGCTCGAGCGGCGGGTTTTCCTGGGCAAAGGCATCGAAAGCGGATCGGGAGAAAGTACAGACACGCGCATCGGTAAGGGCAATGACGGAATGAGCGCTCGTTTCACCGAACGGCCGCCCGATGAAGTCGCCGGGCAACATGATCCCCAGCGTATGATCCCGGCCGTCCGCGTTGGAGGCCGACAGCTTCAATGTCCCTTCGAGAACGTTCCCGACCAGTAGCGATTCGTCGCCTTGCCATAGGAGCGCCTGCCCCTTCTTGATTGTCTGACGGCGGCCGATGCGGTTGAGTTCATCAAGCTTTTCGTCGCCGAGGGAGTGGCAGATCGCGTGCTCGCGAACAGAACATTGCGCACAGGCATTCATAACGTAAGCGCCGACGGAACGCGGCCTTGTTGCCGGCGCCGGAATAGGAAAGCTCGCGGCCTTTGAGGAGGCGTGAGCATGGACATCGAGCAATCAAATGAGCCTCGTATGAGCGGTCGCGGTGATGGC
>NZ_JBHTLS010000109.1:0-29510 GCF_042678845.1 Sphingobium olei
GGAGCTGCCGACCCCAGTGATGCGCCGTTCCGCAGGCTTCGATCCCGATCAGAACCGGAGGCAATGCCGCGAAAAACTTCAACATCTGTCCGCGCTTCAATTGCCGGGTCACAACCACCTGACCCGCCGCGTCTACACCATGGACCTGGAACACCGACTTCGCGATATCCAGCCCAATCGTGACAATCTCACTCATCGTCCGTCTCCTCGCTCTTCAGCCGAGGCAGTCTGCCTCAGCCGGTGAGCGGGAGCCATCCACTCCATCGTTTAGCGTACCATCCACGCAATGTCCTCCATTGCTGCAGATCGCCAGCGGGCCAGAATGAAGCTCATCGAAGAGGATATCTGCTGCCTTTCGGACCTCTCCCTTGCCATGCCCCGGGCCACAAGCAAGGGAGCATCGGGGAACCCACCTGTGAAGTGCAGCGTCATATGGCTCGCTATCCGCCCCACGCTTTCGGGACAAACTGGGATTACGAGCTCACACAGTGAGTCTGAAGGACTCAGAGTTCGAGGCGCACGAAACAATGGGCCTCAACATAGTGCATACGGTTTTCCGATAGCAATTGTCATGCGATTGAATTACATTGGGATCGTAGGAGTGACCACATGGCCAATAATGCCTTGATCCAGACCCGAATCGATTCGGACGTGAAGGAGCGCGCCTCCGCTGTGTTCGAGCGGATGGGGCTTACGGTATCGGACGCGGTGCGCATCCTTCTGACCCGCACCGCGCGTGAAGGTGTTGCCCCGATGGAACTGCTGGTAGAGCGGCAAGCCTATGACCAGTGGTTCCGGGCGCGGGTGCAGGAGGCGCTGGACGATGAGCGGCCCGACATTGACGACACAGAAGTTTCAGCGCGCTTCGCCGAGCTTCGCGCTAACGCGCGAAAGGGCATCAAGCCGGTGCAATGAGGATCGTCTGGTCCAATCACGCCGCCACCGACCGTCTGGCGATATTCATCTGGATTGCCGGGGATGACCCTCAATCCGCCGCCGGCGTTGATGACCGAATCGAGGCAGCAGCCCAGCGCCTCAAAGATTTCCCGAACAGCGGCCGACCGGGGCGGATCGAAGGGACACGCGAACTGGTGATCGCACGCACGTCCTATGTGGCGCCTTACCAGATCATCGGCGACACAGTCCGCATCCTTCGTGTGATCCACGGTGCCCGCATGTGGCCACATGACATTCCCCAGGAGTTCGGGACAGAATAGATTGGCGACACAGGCAGCGATGGCGGCAAGCCTCGCGATCTCGCCATCATGATCGACATATCGCTTGCAAAATCATTCACGGCCGATCGCTGCAGTGTCACGCCGTACGAACGCCTGAGCATCGAAGATCACTAGCGCGTGTCGCTTCGCTCTGGCATTTGGAAGGCGCTTGCGATCGAACCCAGCGCTGCGACGGCAAGCAGAAGCCCGGCGAAGGCAAAACTGAGATCGCCCACTAAGCGCCATGCGAGCACCCCCAGGACACCGCCGAGAAGAAAGGACAGCACGGTGCCGATATGGAGGCGCAATCGGGTCACGATCGCATCTCGATCCGAGCTCCGCGCGTTCCCGCGCACCATGTCGATCATCCGTGCGAGCCCGATGCCGATATCGGTCGACATGCCCGAGACGTGCGTCGTGCGAACGCGGGCATCGGAAATATGCGTGACGATGGCGTTTTGCAGCCCCATCAGGAAAGCAAGACCCGCGATGAGCAGCGGCACTCCGGCAGCGCGATCCAGCGCCATTCGCAAGAGGCCAAGCAGTACGAGCATCGCGCCCTCCACCAGGACGACGCGCGCATAGATGCTAACGATGCCGCGCCGCAGGCCGGCGTCGATCACAAGCGTCGAGACCGTGGCGCCAGCGATAAAGGCGACGACGATCGCCAGATAGCCCAGGCCATGCGCCCATCGCCCCATGGCCAGCAGGCTGGACAGGGCCGAGACGTTGCCGGTCATATTGGCCGAGAAGAAGCCGACCTCGTGAAAGGCGGCGGCATTGAGTCCGCCCGCCACCGCAGCCAGCGCAAAGGCAAGCTTGCGGTCGAGACGACTATTACGCGCATCGCCCTGGCGGATCAGCATGGCGCCCTCATCTGCAGGCTGTGCCGATGCGAACGAGCTTCCTTCGTGCGCTGCCGCCGCGCAGGAGTTCAAGCGCCGAGGCCGGCTGGCCCAGCGCTTCGGCGAGAAGCCGCAGCGTCGCCTCGTTAGCCTTGCCGCCCTCAGGCGTTGTCGTTGTCCGCACGATCAGTTCGGATCCGCCAGGGCCGGACGGCAACAGGATCGCATCAGCCGAGGCATTGGGCGTCACCCGGATTGCGAGGCGGCCTTCGCTGTCCGCCAACTCACGAATGGCCGAGGCGGACGGCATGGGGATATTCCGGCGTGCCATCAGCGCTTGCGGACGAACTCGGCGCGCAAGACGAGACCCTTGATGCCGTCGAACTTGCAGTCGATTTCCTGATCATCGCCGGTCAGGCGGATCGATTTGATGAGCGTGCCGCGTTTGAGGGTCTGCCCGGCGCCCTTAACGTCCAGGTCCTTGATGAGCGTCACCTGGTCGCCATCGGCGAGCAGATTGCCGACGGCGTCGCGGACTTGCACCTGCGCCGTCGCGCGTTGCCGCTCGGCCAGTTCAGTGCCGGGCATCCATTCCCCGCTCTCCTCATCATATACATAGTCATCACCACTATCCGTCATCTGCTCATGTCCATTTCCGAGTTTGCCCCCTGCCTGCGGCCGGACGTGCGCAAGCGCACGCCGCGCCCGACACCCAGGCTTGGCGCATGTTCACCGATCAGTTCGATGCCTTCCCGATCCAGCGCCGAGACGACCTTGACCAGGGTCTCCACGACACCGCGCACTTGTCCGTCGGATGTCTCCATCCGCTGGATCGTGGGAAGGGACACGCCGGCCAGTTCCGCCAGTCGCTTCTGGTCGATCCCGAGCAGCGCCCGCGCCGCCCGCATTTGCTGAGAGGTGATCATAGCGCCCCTATGATGTACAAAACATCATAGTTCAACCTTACGAAATTATCATCCATGTGCTAACACGTAACGGTCCTCGATGTTCGGAGCGGGTGTGAGATAGTGATCACCAAGGTTAGGCGCGGGGTGCCTCCTCGTCTCTTACGACAGACGGCCATACGATGAAGGCCGCGAAGCGTTTCACGGCATTTCTCCGGCTGCAGAACATGCTGCTGAACGACTTCGTTCGCGAGGGCTTGGCCAGACAGTCGCTTGGGCGTGACGAAGCCGACAGGCTTTTGCGGCTGGCAGCGCTCAACGCGGCGGAAGCCGCGCGATGGCAGCGCGATCTTTCCCTGCCCGCATCCGGATGCACGGGTCGGAGGGCGTATGATGGATGACGCCAATCGCGCAGACGAAGCGTCGCCGTCTTGCGGAGATGTCGATCTCGCCCAGTTTCACGACCTGCTCTTCGACCTGCGCTTCGAACGTCCCGAGCCAGGGACGAAACTTCAGGGTCGGTTCGATGGCGCCGGAGAGTTGCCGATCTCGCTCGACGCCCCGTTCGGCGCCACGGGACCCATGCTTTTCCGTTTTGGGGATATGCTCTCCCTGCTGTTCGACTGGACGACGGTGCAGAGCGGGATGAAGCTGAGCGATCCTGACCATCTGTTGTTCGACTATACGCGGATGATGATGGGCTTCCGGCTTTTCCGCCCTCAGCCCCGACGCATCGAAATGATCGGCCTTGGCGGCGGGTCGCTTGCCAAGGCCTGCTATCGCTGCCTGCCGGACTGCGACATCACGGTCGTCGAGATCGATCCCGAGGTCATCGCGCTCAGGGATCGATTCCATGTCCCGGCGGACGATCACCGTTTTCGGGTCATCTGCGCCGATGGCGTGGATTTTGTGGCGGCGGCGGGGGGCCGGCCCGATATCCTGTTCCTCGACGGCTTCGACAGTGGCGGCCTTCCAGAGGCACTGAGCGAACGCGCCTTCTATGACAACTGCCGCGACCGACTGGGCGGCGCCGGTCTGCTCGTCGCCAATCTCTGCGACAATTCAATGGCGTTTGCCGTGCTTCACGGCGTATCGCCGCCAGCTTCGAGGGACGGGTTATAGGCGTGCCTGCCGAGCAACGCGGCAACCGCGTGGTGTTCGCTTCCAACGATCCGGCGTTCCCTCCGCCGTGGCCCGCCGTGAAAAAGGCTGCGGCCGGTCTCGATAGCCGCGGCGCTGTCGATTATATGGTCAAGGCGCGACGCGTCGAACCGGCCTTAGAGCGTTGGAAGCGACGCATGGCGCCAGCCTGTTACCGCCATGCTTCACCCACGCCGGATGTTCCGCAATCAGGCCAGGGTCCAACGACAGAATCTGGAATATAACGCTCATCCGGCCACGCCATCGAGGAGCATGACAGTGTGGCGCGAGTGCGACTGCGCGACAGTGTGGTGGAGTATCTCGATAATCAGAGGGAAATCTTCGAGGACGTCCGTGATCTTTCGCTGGCGGATATGCCGGCCCATGCAGCCAGACTCGCGGATATCGTCAAACAACGGGTCCGGATGGCGTGGCCGATCGCTGCAATCCTCGATCGACAAATGCCGCGCGGGCCCGCCGCGCGCTGGCGGGTTGGCCCTGCTGCTCCGCGTAAAAGGCCAAAAGCAGTGACCGCCATCCGTCCCGGAGTTAATCACGGACCATGGAGTCCGAACCCGCTTATCTTGAAACCCTTGACCGCCTGTTGCTCGATCAGCCCGACGCGATGCTGATATCGCAGCTGGACGGGTTCCTGGCGGGAATCGTGGTCAGCCCGGATCTGATCGCACCTGGACGATGGATTCCGCTTATCTGGGCCGGGGACGAGAGCGATGGGGAACCGGAATTCGAGTCCGCAGAAGAACTTCAGGCGTTCCTCAACCTCGTGATGATCCATTACCAATCGATTATCGATTCACTGGGACATCCAGGTGCCTATGGGCCAGTGCTCGAAACCGATACGCGCAGCGGTGAAACCTTATGGGAGATGTGGATCGACGGGTTTGCACAGGCGATGGCTCTCTCGCCGGACGGCTGGGCGCGGATCGAGGCGGATGACGATGCTGCTTGTCATGCAGCCTTGGCTGGGATCCGCATGTTACGGAACTTTGCCAATGGCGACCGCGAACTCGATCGCGCGGAGGAAGACCAATGGGACGCGGAGGCCCCTGATCTTATCCCGATATGGGTGGAGATCTTGCACCAGTGGCGGCTTGAGAATGCTCCCCGTCGCCCCGCGGCGGCACGGCGAACCAAGGTGGGGCGGAATGATCCTTGCCCCTGCGGGTCGGGCCGCAAATACAAGAAATGCTGCGGGGTGCATTGAAGGCTAAAGACCGCCGTCATGGTCAAGCGTGGCCGCCTATTTGGGGCATCGATCGGACATGGAGATCGAGAATCGCCGGCAAACGCAACAAGGCAGCCTCGCGCTCGTCCTCTTTGTCGCAAGAATCGACCGTGTAGGCTCCGCAGGCGAGTTCCTCTGCTGGACGTCGTCGCCGGGATGCCGGGCAAGCTCCTATCCCATGTGGTCAGCACCGACATGGATGCTGATCACGCGACGCTCGGCGACATACGGCTCGGGAACCCGCCAAAGCCGCCGCGTCTCGTCAGGCAGGCCGCCGAAGAGAACGAGGCGTTCGCCCATCGCGTCATGAGATTGTCGCGACGCCCTCGATGCCGGCATTTTCATGCAGAACAGGCACACCGATAGCGCAGTCCTGTTCAGGCAGCTATGCAGGGCCAGACTTCCACTGTGATGAAGGATCATCCGAATGAACAATAGTGAGCTTGCCGAAACCCTTGCCAGCCAGACCGGCACAACCAAAGCGGATGCCCGCAAGGCAGTCGACCTCGTCTTCGCGGCAATCGCGGATGCGGCGGCCAAGGGAGACGAAGTGAGCCTCAACGGGTTTGGGAAGTTCAAAGTGAAGGACGTCCCCGCGCGCGACGGCCGTAACCCGGCCACCCGCGAAACCATCAAGATTCCGGCGTCCAGGAAGCTCACCTTCACTGTGGCGAAAGCCGTCAAGGACAAGCTCAACGGCTAGTCGAGGTTGACGCCTCGAACCCCTGAGGACTGAGGCGTCGCCCCCTTCCCCCCTTGATGGTCGGCCCGGCACCAAATGAGCGATAACGACGAACTGGCTGCGCTCATTCGCGAAACATTCTCGCGCATCTGGCCAAGTGGCGATCCCGACATCGCGAACTATCTGACGCCAATGGTGGCGAGGTTCGCGCAGTCGGATTGCCGCGACCGACATTTCCTCGACGAGTTCGGGAGCGGCGATCTCGGCAAGCTGGCGAGCCGGATCTGGGAATCGATGCTCTATGGACGCTTTCAGGACCTCGGCTGGAACATGGCCAGCGAGGACATGGGCCCCGACTTCATGGTCGATGACCGGATCTATATCGAGGCGGTAGCCGCGCAGCCGGGCGACGCCGCCAAGGGTGGCTTGCCGCAGGAGTGGCAGGATGGCGGCGCCAATGCCGCTGTGATGGTTCCCACCGACCAGATGCTCCTGCGCTGGACGTCTGTCATCAAGGCCAAGCTTGATGGCTATCTCAAATGCCTGGAGCAGGAGGCCGTCGATCCGAAACTCCCCTTCGTGATCGCCGTGAACGCCTGCCGGCTGGGAGGCGATACCCACGGCATTGGGGGCGCCCCGCTCGCAGCCATGGCTGTGCTCCCCTTCGGCAGCCCGCAGGCCCATGTCGACGTGCAGACAGGTCAGCCGCTCGGTGGCTGGCAGCTCTCATGGCAAGACACCGTGCTCAAGGCCACTGGGGAAGAGATTCCCACCGACAGCTTCCTCCAGGAGGACTATCGTTGCGTCAGCGCTATCGTCGGCTGCTCGGGCTTCTACGCCTTTCCCGATGACCGCGACAAATTCTGTGGCCAGCCCCCATATTATGTCATTCACAATCCCCTGGCTGCCAATCCCCTCCCCCAGCCTTGGCTCCCAGGTGCGATCGAATATGTCGTCACTGCACAGGAGGCGAACCACCTTCAATTGGAGCGGGTCCCGTCCTAGGCGTACCCTGTTCGCAATCCTGATGGCTCATCACGAAAGCGCCACTTCCAGCGCTGCCAGACCGGCCTGATGCCTTTTGGGCTGCGTGTCTCTGAACCTATGAATGTTCAGCAATTTGAACTGCGGCGCTGGAAGCTCACGGATCGCGGGCATGGGGAAGCTTTCCCACTCCGGATCCCCGGCCTCGAAGCTGCTGAGAAACCGTCGATCATCGGCATCGAACGAGGCATGAATCGTCTGCACAAGGCGATCGAGCGTTTCGACATGATCGTCGTAGGTGAATGGCTCGAAGGGCATTCCTTCGAACTGAGCCTTGAACGTGGCGCTTTGGTCCTTTCGGCTCGGGCTGATCAGCTCAGCGACCGGGCGCCCGTGGCTTACGAGAGCTGCGACGACACCGTGACGAACCTCGTCAACGAGCCCTTCTGAGTCAAGCAGGCGCTTCACGTCGAACAGATCGCGCGGGTGCTGGCGGTCGAGCGCGGCACAGATCTTCGCCGAAAAGCTCGCCGTGCGAGAGGCATCGACCCTCGACGAATGCCTCAAACCTCTCCTGCACCTGGTCCGAACATGGCAAGTCGCGGAGGGGAAGGAGATGGCCGCGCAGGGTGGGGTTAACCTCCACCTTGATCTGGGTCTTGCCGCGCTGGCAGTTGAGCTTGACCTCCATCCCTTCCTGGCCCTGGCGTGTCTGGGTTACGCGGGTCGGTGGCAGGCGGCGTTCGATGTCCGCCTTGATCCGGGCCAGAGCCTCACTGATCGCGCGAAAGGATTGGGCCCGGTCGTGGATCGGTAGGTAGGTCAGATCGATGTCGACGGAGAGCCGCGGAAGGTCCCATTCGAACAGGTTGATCGCGGTGCCGCCCTTCGGCGCGAAGACAGGCTCGGCCATGACGAGCGGCAGGACGTCCAGCAGGAGCCGGACCTGGTCGCGATATTGCTCAGTTATCACCCGAAACGAGCTCCCTGGGAAGGAGCAGTCGGTATTTCGGGACATAGCGCCCCATTTTCACAAGGCTGCGATCACCCGAACCCAGGTCTATCTGCTCCACCTTCAGATGGCGCATGACGGGGAGATCCACCCTCTCCGCAAGATAGAGGAACAGCCGCCGGACCTTCACCGACGTGCACGCCTCGAGCAGCGATTGCATGAGCTTGGGACGAAGCGACGTCATGCCTTCGACGATGTGGCCGGCCTCGACGAGATCGAATTCCTTGGGCGCAAGGTGCAGCAGCTCCAGGATGGCCCGTTCGGGCGTCGCCGTGGTCAATGGATAGCCTTCCGGGCTTCTCTGCTCGGTGAGGCCGACGTCATTCGGCAGGAGCTTGCTTTGCATATGCCGAACCTCTTCCCCCCAATGCGTCTGGAACCAGGCCGGCAGAACGACATGCAGCGGAGAGAAGAGATAGGCCCGGCTCCCCCCGAAGCGCAGATAGTGGCTGTTCCCCGTCATCTCGAGGGCCGTCAGGGCCCCCACATGGACCGGGAGCTTGAGTTGCGATTGAACGCTGTATAGCGCGCCCTGCCAGGTCACGGTTTCCATGGGGCGTTTGAAAGCACCGCGGCCAAGCGAGACCAGCCACTGCGAGGCAGTGTAGTTCTGCAGATCCTGCGCCGTCAGCCCAAGCGCCTTGAGATGCGGGCTGGTCGCCACGGTGTGCGGCTCCCAAGCGTCAAGCAACGACTTCAATTTATCGGTTCGAGCTACCTTCATGGCATATCTTTGGCATAAATTTCAAGGTTCCTCAATTCCTCGGAATTTCATGGGCTAATATGTGAGAGATATATTTGAGGCATACAATCCAAGACGTCGGACGCCCTCTGTCCCGAGACTATGGCCTCCGAGCGAAGCCCCAGGGTCATGGATCTATAGCGAGGTCACGGCAGTCTATGGCTTTTTCATAAACTCGCCAATCTCCCTATAATCCCCTGCAATCCGTTGCGAACAAAGCTCGAACCGGCTATTCTCCGCTGCTAGGAGATGGCCATGCGCATCCTCAAATTTGATCTCAACACATACAACCAGACTAAAGACCTCCCGGGAGGCCCCGTCTTTGGTGTCGTTGAAGAGGAACTGGCTGACATCGAGATGTTCATCGATCAGCACGGCAATCCTACTCGCGGAGGGATGATCGGCTACGCGCTTGCTTATCTTCTGATGGCCGGCTTCGTTGGAGCGATTTTCTACCTCCTCTAAGCTTTATTCGCGAAGCTTAGGGTCTTGGAAGAACCCACGATCGTGGTCGCGGTTCACTTCCTGCTGCAGATCGGTGGAGCCCTGAACGCGCTGTCCTCGCATTGTCTGCGCAGCAGCCCGATCGCCGCTGAGTTCGGTCTTGCCCGCCTCGATGATCGCGGCGGCGCCCACATCGCCGCCCCCGCCGGGGCCCGCGGGCAGACGCCCAGGTCCATGTGGCCGGTAAGACCCTCTCACGTCTGTCGCACTTGAGATGCTCGGCCGGCTTACGTCGACGAGGTCTGGATCGTGCAGACGGCCTTCGATCTCGGCCCGAATGCCGTCCTGCTTGTCGTGCATCCAGCGCGTGATCATCTCCTGGCGCACGACCCGCTGCTGGTCGGTCAAGTCGGTCGCCCAAAGCTCCGGCGCATCAAGCCCAGGATTCTCGACCTGCTGGCGTCGATACCATTGAGCGAGATCCTGGCTCAGATTTTCGCTGAGTTGCATGCCATGCGTCTCGGCATAGCTGGCGTCGCGCGACAACTGCTGGGAAAGCTCCTCAAGGCGGCGGGCCGTTTCCGAATAGGACTTCGCAAGCGCCAGGGAATCTTCAGTGCTAGCCGATGCCGAAGATGTGGCCGATGCCCGGCTGAAGCTACCGCTGCGCGAATATGTCCCGTCGGACATCGACGCACCGGTTCCGCTTGAATGTTCGTCCCGCACGCCACTTGAGGATGTATTGGCGCTGTCGCTGCCGCGGGTTTCCTCCGTCCCGTAGCGGAGCCCATCGATCTGGCTGCCGGACTTGGATACGCTGCCGCCAATCCCCGGCAGTCTTCCCAACGCTCCGCCGCGACCACCTGCCCGCCCCCCATTTTGGTTGCCGCCGACATTTGCAGTGACCGATCCCATGATCTGATCGTTAGTCTGCGCCTGGCGATCATGGCCCTGAGATATTCGCTGGCCTTGCGAGATCGTATCCCGTTCCTCCTGGCCCTGTGTGCTGCTTCCGGTCCGCCGATCGAATTGATCGACGGAGGTGTTCGCCTGCCGTCCGCTGCTGGAATCCCAACCGGAAGACCGTTCAGTCGAAGTGCCGAAAGCGCTCCGATTGGCGTGCGTGGCGGTGAGAACCTCGGCGGCGGCATTCTCGTAGGCCTGCGCCTGCCGGTGGGCTTCGCTGGCCATCTCGCGCCATTCGGCGACCGATCCCGTCGTCATCGTCGGCGTGAAGCCGAGGCGCGAGATCGCACTGGAGGTGTCGAACACCTCCTGACCATTGCCGAAGCCGCTGATCATCGCGCCATTGTCCTGGCGCCAGCCGATGCTCGGTGCGCCGCCCATATAGCTCGGTGCTGTGGTCCACTGATCGGCCTGGCGCATGTTCGACGTCGAGTTCGCCCAGCTCACATTGCCGTAGGAGTAGTTGCCGGTAGTCTGCTCGAGCGCCGCCGCCTCGGCTGCGTTCTGCGCGGGCGCCAGCATCGACATGGACTGGCCGGCGATCGACATCGCCCCGCGCGCCAGGCCGGCCGCGAGGAAGGGCACGCTCATGAGCATGAAGCCGGCGATCGTCGCGGTCTCGCCGTTGACTGCGCCGATCCCGGCATAGCTGCCGAGCGTCACCCCACCCCCGGCCACACCGTTGGCCGCGGATTCCGCCCTGGTCATGCAGATCATGTGCAGGATGACGTAAAGCGGACCCCATGCCGCCAGATAGAAGAACCCCATGGCATAGCCCTTGAGCGTGCCGACGCCGGTCTGCGGCATGAGGAACAGCGGGAAAATCACAGGAAACATCGCGAAAAAGACGACGGTCAGCACGATGTTCAGGATCGGCACCCAGGCCATCGCCTGCTGCGCGATAGAGTTGTAGGTGTTGCGGGCCTGAATGTCGGCCCTCGTTTGCGCAAAAGTGTCGATTGCCGCAGCGCCAGCCCCGCCGGCCATACTGTTGCGGGCCTGCATGAAGGCGTTGATGGCCGTGTTCTGTCGCATCGTTTCGGTGAAATTGCTCCCCGATCCGGTAAAGGCAGTGTTCGCGATCGGCACGTCGTGCTTGAGCTTGTCAGCAGCCAGGGCGTTGCTCAGCTTGGGATAGACCTCCTTGCCCCACAGTGGGGCGTTGGCCTCGATCATCGGCGCCCATTGCGCGTCAAGAGCCTGATAGGCCTGCCGGCAGGTGACGATGAAGTTCTGGACGGTGCCGTCGCCCTGTCGCTCCAGCCATTCCTGCGACCGCGCCTCCGATCCCGGCCCGATCGCCGCCCACAGGTCGGGCGCCTTGGCGAGGTTGGTGAGCGACTTCTGGTAGAGCATCACGTCGCCGAACACACAGTTCTTGAAGTGGTTCTCGAGATTGGTCGAGAACTCGGCGTCCCTCACCACGAAATTGCGGGTCGCGTCGAACAGGCGCGCGCCATAGACCATGCCATTGCTGGAATAGTTGAGCTCGCTCGGCATGACGAAAACGGTCTCGGCCGTGCGGGTCAGCCAATCACCGACCTGGGTCGTGAAACTGGCGAGAACGCCAAGGCCCATCGGCACATTGTCGATCGTCGATGGCGCCAGACTGGGGTTGATCCGATCGGTCACCTTGATGCTGACCGTCGGCACCATAAGGCACAGGTAGATCGCAGTCGCCTGCAAAAACCAGTTCATCCACGCCTTGAAGTTGAGCGTGAACGCGACGACGAGCAGCGAATAGATGAGGCCCATCACCATCACGACCCGCAGGAGCGAGCGATAGCCCCCTCCCCCGGACCAGGCCGCGACGGCATTGAACACGTTGACGAGATACTCGCCGCCCCCGACTGTGAAGACCTCCAGCATCGCCGCGCTCCCGCCCTAGTTCAGCCCCTGCGCGTTCAGCCCGCGCGAGAAATTGAGCGCGGAGGCCATGCCAGGCGTCATCGAGTTCTGCAGCGTCGATTCCAGCATGATGCTGCGGTTGATGATTTGCATCGTGACCTGCAGCTTGTTGTTCAGACGGACATCCCGCTGGCTGAATTTCGCGCGCGTCGCCGCGATCTGCTGCTTCCACTGGGTAGCGGTCTCCTGGTCGAAGGTCTGGTAGTGGACCTTCGCCTGCTCGACGCGGTCCAACATGTTGTCGAGCATCGCCGAGAGTAGATCGACCGCCACGATTTCCGAGAGGGTCTGAATCTCGCCGTCGGTGAGCGCGTAGTGCGCATAGGCCTGCACAGCGAGAATCTTGTAGATCGGCACCGTGGCGAGATTGAGGAGCTGCTTTTCGGCCGCATCGAGCGGCGTGTCGGAGCGGATCTTGTCGCTCATCGACTTGATCATCGTCGCAATGCGCGGCCGCAGCGCCGAGGATGCAGGGACCGATAGGGTCTGCTCGCCGACGTCGTAGCAATTCTCGTCGTTGCACTTGAGCATCTTGACGGCCGGCGCGTCGGCCGTGCCGTCGAGCAGAGCGGTCACGACGGCCTCCTCGGCCGGGCCAAACATCACCACCTTGCCGCCGACGCTCGGATCGGTAGACGGCGTCGTCACGACCGTGCCCACCAGCGTCATGATATATTCGGAGAAGGACTGGTCGAACGCGCCGAACTTGGCGGACTTCTTGAGCGCCTCCCAGGTGTAATTGTGCGGCTCGCCCACCAGCTGGTCCTTCATCGACGCGTCGGTGTTGCCGGCGATCGTGGAATCGCGCCTGTTGCCGTTGTTGCAGCCCTGACGGGAAGCCGCCCAGTCAGAGAACACGCCCTGACTATTTCCGACCGCCTCGCAGATGGTCGCACGCGTCGTCTCCATCTGCGGCCAAATGCCGCCGACCAGCGCCTGCGCGGTCTCGCAGCTCGAGATGTTCATCTGGTTGAGGAGCTGTGCCTTCTGGCTGAACTCGTCCATGACCTTGCCGATCTCGGGCGACACGGAATCGATGGCGAGCTTGAAGGCGAAGCCGAGCGCATTGTTCGCTGTGGCCTTCAGCATGGCCACGATCTCGGAGGCGTTGATGAACGAGAAGCTGCCCGAAAACAGGTCGATGCCGCCGCAGCCCGCCCGGGCGCTGGGAAGCTGAAGATTGAACGGTTGCACGCTTTTCTGCGGAAAACGCGTCCAGACATTGCCGAGCGAGTAGTAGCCGGCGGATTGTCCCTGGAAGGCCGAAGGGCCGGTGACATTGGCCGCCCCGCCCGCCTCCGAGAAAAAGTTGTTCATCTCGGAGGCGACGTCGGCGCGCGCCACGCCGACAATCGCGAAATTGAGCGCGGCGATCATCGCCATCGAGGCGCCCGCCGAACGGAGGAAGCGGCGCGCACGACTTTTGCCTGGATGATGTGCCATCAGTAATCGCTCCCCAACTTGGTGTTCGTGAGCGTGAAGATGCGATCCATGATCTCATCCGCGCTGAGGATGCCGTAGCCGATCGGAATGGTGCGCCTTGTCGCCGTGTCGAAGAGGACGAGCGCCGGCGTCTCATTGCCAGGCACGCCCATCCGGGCGCGCTGACCGGAATCGACGACGTAGTTCGGAAACTCGCGGCTCGGCCCCCCGTCCATCGACACGGCCATCACCGCCATGCGGTGCCTGTCGGTCACCGAACGGAGGATCGGCGCGAACAGCTCGCACGCGCCGCAGCTCTGAGCGAAGAAATAGAAGAGCCCGTACCGCTGCCCGAGATTGGTGAGCACCGCGTCGCGGTCGGCCTTGCGATTGTCGAGCCACGCCCGCTTGCCGACCGTCGAGACCGGCCTCTGCAGCGTGTAGTCGATGTCAGGGTTCTGCCATAGCGCCCGCTGCCAGACGTCGGAGAAGGTCGACGCCCGGTCTAGCTGCTCGCGCTGGAAGCGGACATAGGCGATGACGTTCTCCTCCGACGGTTCGAGGATCGCCTTCGCCTTCAGTTCGTCGAGATGCCTGGTGATCGCGGTCATGCGGTCTACCGCGCTCTGCTGCGGCGGTGCAGCCGGCGCCTCCCGGGGCGCTGCCTTCGGCCTGTCGCAATAGAACCATTGCCCGAGCTTGCGCTCGCCGCAGTAGAACTCGTCAGGACGGCTCTGCTCGATCGCATCGGATGACGATGGAGCGTCCTGCGCCATGAGCGGCGCCGTCAGGCCAGCACCCAGGGCGACCAGCATCGAAATTCTAGCGATCATCGACATCGCTCGTCGTCCTTTCATCGGATGAGGCAGAATGCGCGGAGGAACGGGTGGAAAGTGCGGTGGCTGGCGCGCCGTTCCAGGCTGCGAGGTGAACGCAGCAATCGGCCACGCTGGCAGGAGGCGTTCCGCAACGATGGAACTGCGCCGCCGCCGGCGGCTGCATCGTGATTGACGCGAGAAGCGCGGGAAGCTCTATGATGAAGAACGGCATGGTCCTATGTCCTTGGGCGGGTGCTGCGTCGCGGCGACAAGGAGACGGGTTCGCCCATCTTACTTGCCGTGAAGGTCGTAGTAATTCTGAATCTTCTGCTGGATTTCGGTCATGGTCTGAACTTCATCAGGCAGCTTGGCCGCATCCATGAAGTCCGCGTAGACCTCTGTGAAATCCATCACCGACAGGTCGAGACGGGAAAACTCATCGATCGTGAAACCGAGGCATTGCTCCTTCTTGGCGGAGCCCCACGACTTGCCCAGCTGAGGGCGGCCCTGCTCCTGAAGTACGCGGCTGAGCTTGCTTTCGAAGCAGCAATAGGCCGTTCGCTTAGTCTTGCAGATGCCGAGGAAGCTCGACGAGCAATAGGTACCGAGGTTGTGGCAGAGGCCCATGCGGTCCTTGATGTCGAGCTTCATCTCGTCCTGCGAGCAGGCGAACAAGGTGAGGAAAGGCGTCGCCAGCGCGGCGATCGCGGCCGGCCCTCCCGCCAGCGCCGCGGCGCCGGCACCGACCGTGAGAAGACCCGACGTCTTGCCCGCGCAGCAGTTAATCAGACCGAAGACCGGCTTGTGGCAGGTCTCGCGATTGCCCTTGAAAACCGTGAAATTGGTCTCGTCGAACTCCTTGCCGGCCTGGTCGATCGAATGGAGCGCGACCAGCGCATCCCTGAACTCCGTGGACGCCTCCCGAACGATCGGTTCGCAGTCACCGTTGATGCAGTAGACGTCGTCGCCACAGATATATTGGGGCGCATCGCTCGCTCCGCCTGACGGCGTGGGGCAGCGAAAAACCCGGTTCTCGACCTTGCACGGACCCCCGTCCGGTTCCTCGTCCAGGCATTCGGTCCTGAGGTGTGTACAGCTGCCGTTCGCCTCGAGATCGCCGCAGTCGTTGCCTTGGCTGAAGCGGTGGCAACTATAAGTTCGCTCCCAGTTCCAGCATGCCCGTGTCACTGAAACGCCATTGATTGTGCGGGTTGTAGGTTCAGGATCGACACAGGTTTCTGCTTCGAGCTCACATGTCTGTCCGGCGGTTGCCGCATTGCACGTTGTCTCGTTGCGATATTCTTGTGTGATCTGCCCCGAAGTCTCTTCGGTATAAGGTCGAGCTATATCCGGGCTGTCGCACTCGTAGGTGATGATCTCGCCTTCTTCGATGTCGGGCTCGGTGCAGAAGCGCGGATTGCCTTGCCGGCAGATGTTGTAGAAGACGGTTTCGCGCGAGCGCTCGCGGCATATGCCGTTTTGAACGGGCGCATTGAATGCAGGCACGCAGCGCCGGCCGACGTTGTTATTGCCCTGCGCCGCTGACGTTGCCCAGTTCTCGCAGGTATAGATAAATTTGGTCGTGCCGGGTGTCACGTTGACCACTAGCGGCGTCCGGCAGACTGGTGCGCTTTGCTCGACCTTGCTGCCGGCGTTGCAGCTCGTCTCATAGTAGCCCGCGCTGCCGGTCGTTGCCGGGAGCGGCACGCAAGTGCCCTTGGTCCCTCCCATCGACTCGCCGTCGAGATAGGTCGACGGATCATTCTCGACCGACGTCGCGCGCGCAGTGGTCGAGAGGACCTCGAAATTGCTGAACGTGGCCCGGGTGCGATCGGCATCGGTCGTGATCCGGTACTGTTCGTTCGACGACTTGGCCGACTGGGCAGCCGCCTCGAGCTTTTCCGGATCGTCGAAATAGGAGCCCTCAGGCAGGCTCGTGCCCGAATAGCCGGGCACCGCGGCCGCCTGCGCGTCGCTCGACGGCACGAGCGTGGAATCGTTCCGCTTCTCGGTACCGAGCGCCTTTCCTTCTTGTCGCGCCTCATCGAGCGTCATCTGCCCGACTGCCGGCGATCCGATCGCCAGTGCTGTGAACAGCGCAGCCAAGGCAAGCGCTCGCCTCATTGGGCAGCCTTGCGCATGTTGGAGAGGCCGACAGCAGCGATCCGCGCGCCAGGGCCGTTGCCATCGGCGAACTGCTCGAGCGCATATTCGACCGAGACGTTGCCGACGAGACGGTCATAAGGCGGCACCTTCGTCTGGCAGGAAAATCCGGCGCACAGGTCGAAGTCCGACGAGACCGCGACATAGGTCGGCACCGCCTGCACATCGAAGGCCCGGAAGAGGCGCGGATCGATCCCGACATTGGCGAAATCGTTCTGCTGATCGACAATCTTGCCGAGCCGGCCCGCGAATTCCTTCATCGAATTGTTCGGAAAGCCGCGGAAGACCACCACACCGCCGGCCCTTGCGGTATCTGCGATCAGCTTCCTCAAGGACTGTGGCGGCATCGAGAGGCTGGCGAAGACAATGAACTGGGGTGCCTCCCCCTTCCCCGCCGTCACGTTCGAGGCGGCACCGGCCACGATTTCATCGAAGTCGACGGGCCCGGCCGGACCTTTGGGCAGCTCGCTCGTTGCGACCCGCTGCATGTTGGCCATTCCAGCGTCGCGTGACTGTGCCGCATCTTCGCGGAAGGCATCGCCCCTATCCTTGACCTGGTTGACGAAAGCCTCGGCATCGGCCTGGAGATCGGCCGAGCGCTGCTTGATCGCCTGGACGTCGATCCCGTCGACGGTCTGGGCAAGCAGTGCCGTTACGCTGGCGACCGCGATAATCGCAGCGGAGCCCCAGAGATATGCGCGCATCGACAAGCCTCCTAGAGCACGCAGCAGTTGCGCTTGCGCCAGACGAGGTAGCCCATGTCCTCGCCGGCAGCGGGATAGGCTCGGCCTGCGTCAGGCGGCATGGTGGATGCCCCGATCGCGGAGCAGGCGAAGCGGCCGCTCACCGTCGGGATCGGATTGACCATCTGGAAGCGGTATTGCTGCTTCCGCATGATCGGCATGAGATACTTCTTACAGAGCCCCGCGGACCCCATCGTGCCCCAGGCCAGCGCCTCGCGGTGCATTTTGTAGGCGAAGCGCGACAGGGCGAGCCGCGAGGACTGCACATGGCCGATCGAGGACGGGACGTTGCCGTTCAGTGGATACATGCTGCCCTGGCAGCCCGCGCACCAGAAGAGCGGGTCGAGCGGGAGATGGACCGTACCGGCGATGCAGTCGCCGGCGCAGGCGACCTGCGCGATCGGATTGGCGAAGACGATCGCCTCCGGGTTGATCAGCGCCGTCAGCGAGTCATCCTGCCAGAGCGGATCGATCTCGGTCATATAGGCGATGTCGAAACTCGCCTGCTCGAAGCAAACGAAGTCGGTGAGGATCTCCATCCAGTAGAGAAGCGGATAGACATACCAGTGGACGTGCCACTTCGCGGTGCTCTGGGATCGCCCGCCCACCATCGACGGGCCCGCGAGATAGCCCTGCCCGATGTCGAAGCCAGGCGCGATGCGGATGCCGCCCAGGTTCGGGAAACACCAGGGCTTCATCGTGACGTCGGCGAGCCGCGCCGGCTCCCAAAAGCCGACGGCGATGCCGATCCGCGGAATGGGACTGCCGCACAGGCAGATGGGCGAGGCGGGATTGCTGGTATCCGGGCGGCCGCTCGGCCAGATCTTGAGGCCGCCCACCGATAGCGGGAAGAGGCAGGACCAGCAGACGTCGGTGATCGGATTGACGAATTTGCCGTGACAGGTCGGGCCGGCCGCCTCGGCGCTCGGCACGAGGACGAAGGCCGCGATCGTCATCAGGAGCAACCGCACAGCGGATCGAACGGCGCGCATCACTGATCCTCCCCGGCAGCGTCGAGAAAAGCGGAGTCGGCGCGGTGCTTGCGCGCGAGGTAGAGCGCCGTCGTCAACAGCGCCGCGACGAGCAGCGCGGCGATCGCACAGGGCGCCGCCCCGCCGATCAGGCGCAGCAAGGGCTGCAGGGCAAGGACGCTGACGCCCAACAGGAGGCAGAGAAGCTGCCAGATCCGTCGCAGCCGCCGAAGATCGGCCGTCTCGGGCGCCGCCATGGGGGTGCGGAGCATGTCGAGCCACAGCGGCATCAGCTCGGTCCCCCCGCCTTGAGGACGACCTCTGTCACCTTCATGACCTTGCCAGCCTGGGCAACGACCGCGGGCGTGTGCTCGATGCCGAAGCGCGAGGTGAGCTTGCCTTCCTGATCGAAGTAGAAGCGCCGTTTCTTCGCGGTCATCTGCTCGATCGGCGAACCATTCACGAAGATGATCTTGGCCTTGATGTCGGAATAGCGAGCCGTCGCCCAGGAAAGCTGGTCGGCGTCATCGCCGTCGATGAAGACCAGATCCTGCCGGATCGTGACGAGGTCGAGCGGGTTGATCCGCTGGCCCTTGGCGGCGATCAGATTGCCCTTCTGGTCGCGAATGTCGCGTTCCATCGTGATCGAGGGATCGAAGTCCCAGCTTCGGGCGGTGCGCGCGGGCGTAATGCCCGACACAGGATCGGGTCGGCGGACCTTGGCCTCGACGCGCTTGGCAAACATCTCGTTCGTGCGCGCGAGCTCGCCGCTCGCCTCCGCGCGCTTCAGGCGGTTCTCGATCGTCGAGAGCAGATCAGGCTCGATCACCGGGAAGGTCTGCGCCGCCTGGCCGTAATCCTTCGCTTCCAATCGCATCGGCCCAATGACGATGAGCGCTCCGATCGTCGCGGCGACGGCGAGGCCGCCTGTAACAAGCATCCTCATAGGATGGGCTCCCCGGTTCCGATGACCTGGCGCGCGCAGACGAAGCCGATCTCGGCATAGCGGCTGTCGAAGCCATCCTTGTGCGGCGTCGCCGCGAAATAGCATCCCGGCGGCACGACCCCAGTCGCGCCCGGCGTCAACGGCTCGCCGAACCGCGTGAATGGCTTCATCCGCGCGACCGTGCGGCCATTGACGGCGACCTCACGGCCGGCATGGCTGATAGTGTCGCCCGGCATGCCGTAGACGATCTTGCCGAACATCCGGGGCTTCGCGCCGAAATGGCGGCGCAGAAGCGCGCTCTGCGGCGGGCCGAAGAAAAGATAGTCGCCGCGCGCCGGCAGCTTGTGGCGCTGAATCAGAAAGGCCCAGTTCGGCAGCGAGTCCGTCGTATTGATCAGCAGGAGATGGTCGCTGCGCCACTCGGCGATCGCGCTCAGGACGATGCTGCCCGCGACGAAAAGGCCGAAGAGCTGCCACAGCCGCATTCGCGGCCGCCAGGCTGGAGCCCGCTCGGCAGCGGGTCTATTGGCCGCCACTGCCATCGGGACCTCCGAAGGTGGACACCTGGGCCGCCGGCGGGGCATATTGCGGCGCAGCCTGCTGTTGCATCGGCCCGGCTTGCATCCCCTGCGCCGCCAGCATCGGATCGATCGCTGCAGAACCTCCCGGCATCTGCCCCGCGATCTCTGCCTGGGGCACGACCTGCGGCTGAACGGCCGCCATCGCCTGCTGTTCGAGCTGCTGGAGCTGCTCGGCCGACGCCTGTCGCGGCCGGGGCACGCCCGAAGCATAGACCGCATTCTTCAGGCTGTCGGTGATATCCGGCACGTTCTTCGTCAGCACGGCTTCCCCGACGAGGACGATCTGGCCGCCGGCACTGCGTCTTTGCAGTTCCTTGTCGAGCGACGCCATGAAGGTGCGCATCTCGGCTTCGACCTGCGCCGGTGGCGATGCCGAGCGCGCCTGGGCCTGCACATACTCGCCGACGATCGATGACAGGCGGGCCGAGACGATATGATCCTGCTTCGGCGTGACGAGCGTCTTCGTCACCCACATGCCCCAGATGGCTGCAACCAGGAGGATCAATCCGCCAAGGATTTGCATCCGGCTATAGCCGGCGAAGTAAGTCCGTCTTGGCGCCCTTGCCGGCTCGAGAGGGGTCGCCGGCGGCGCGGGAAGATCGAGTTCGGGTTGCTCAGCCATGGCGGGGATCTCCCTGCGTTCGGGCCGGGGGCATGATCCTGCCGCGCCGCAAGACGATGAGCCCTGCAGAGAGGATGACATGGGCCACGGCGAAGACTGTCTTGAACGACGCGACGCGGGGCGGCGTCGCGAGGACGTAGCGGGTGGTCAGGTTGTTGAGCTGGTTCATCAGCCCGTCGAGCGAGAAGCCGCCGAGCGCGAGAAAGAACAGAGCGAAGAGACCCCAGGTCATCAGCAGGGTCGAGGCCAGGAAACCCGCAAAATGCAGTCCAAAGTAGAGCAGGGCGCGCGTGTCGACCGAGGGATCGCTGCGCGCGCTTACCTTGGTCCGTGGGCTCCTAGTCGCCATGGCTCACTCCGCCGCCTGCGCGAGCTCGGCATCGCCGTGCGAGGCCCATTTCTCGGGATTGTCTGGGAAGGCGATCCGCTCGATCGCCTCGTCCATGCTGAGGCCCTGCGCGACCAGGTCTTCGATCGCGGCATAGACGGTGGGACTGGACGAATAGACCGTGGCCGAGAAGGGATCGAGCACCAGACGCCCGACAGCCAGCGTCTCGGGTCCCTTGATCAGGATATCCGAATATTCGCGCCCGTTGATCTTGAGCGAGCGCAGCAGCGCGTCGGTGTAATCGTCCATCTCGAAGCGGTCGTGCTTCTTGAAATCCGCGATCGTCTCCGGCTTTTGCTGGAGGATCACGAACCAGTCCGAATTCTCCAGCGCGGCAACGGAGCCCGCGGATTTGTAATAGTCGTTGAGCGACTGGGTCGCCGTCACCAGCGAGGCGCCATATTTGCGGCAGGTACGCGCATAGGTCTCGATGAAGTCGGCCATCGCGCCGCCGCGCAGCATCTGCCACGCCTCGTCGAGCAGCAGCGCCTTGGGGATCGAACGATCGATCTTGCGCATCATCTGCTGCGACATGAACATGATCGCGGTGAGGACCACGCTCCTCAGTTCCTCGCGCGACGACAGGTCGGATAGCTCGAAGACGGTGAGCTGCGCCGACAGTTCGAACGACACCTCGCCCTGGAAGAAGCGGCCATAGGTGCCTCCGCTCGAGAAGGGCCGCATGGCGATGCCGAGGTCGCTCGCCTGGTGGTTGCCCGTCGCATCGAGCGCGGCGATCACATCGTCGATTGAGCCGGCCCTTCCCTTCTCTTCCCAGACCGCGTTGACCGCGCCGTCGATCAGGCCCCGCTCGGTGTCGTTCAGCCGGTCGATGTGGCGTGCCATCTGGTTCACGATGGCCTTCAGCATCGCCATGCAATCGAGGAGATAGTCCTCGTCTTGCCTTGCCAGCTCCTCGTCGATCATGCTGAAAGGGTTGAGACAGAAGCCCGACGACATGGTGAACTCGACGAAGGCGCCACCCTGCAGCTTGGCCGAGTGCTCGAACGAGCGGCCGTCGTCGATCACGACGACACGCGCACCGGCGCCGCACAGCGATGCGCACAGTTCCTGGAGCGTCACCGACTTGCCCGACCCGGACTTGCCGACGACGGCGACATTATGGTTGCCTGCCTTGTTCTCGAAGGGACTCCAGAAATAGGGCTGGCCGCGCCGCCCGATCAGCATCAGATGCGGAACCTGGCCGCCGAGAAACTCCCCCTGGATCGGCGCGAGATTGGCGGCCGTCGTGGTCAACAACGTGCGCATCCGTTTCATGCGCTCAAGGTCGCGCGAAAGCCCATTCGCCATCGTCATGGGCATCGCGCAGAGCAGCCCCATGATCTGCAGATATCGATCGTCGAGAAGGTCCCAGCCCGCCGCCCGGTAGACCGACTTCAGCACCCGCTCGTTGGCATCACCCCTGCCCTTGGGCGAGAAGGAAGCGACGCTGAAAAACACGCGGACGAGCTTGCGGCCCTGGCGGATTTCGTCGTTCACATACCGCCATTCCTGGCTCTGGTCCTTGAGCTGCGGGAGGAAGCGCGACGACTTGGAATCGGCGAGACTCGTCGTCCGCATGAATTTAAAGCTCGCCTTGTTGCTCGCGGCCATCGGGTCTGGAAATTCGACGCAGAGGTTGGTTGCGATCGGACAGGGCATGCGCAGCTTGTCGGTGAACATGTCGCCGATGAGGCGCGCGACGTCCCAGGGTGCCCAGCGCGCCGGCAGGTTGCGGACCGAAAAGGAGCGAACGTCGAAGACGTCGGGCAGGATCTCGCCGATCTCCGGGGCTTCGTCGATCGTCTTGCCGGTGGGGCGGAAGCGCTCGGTCCGCAGCAGCATGCGGTCGGGCTCGACATGCAGTTCGACGTCGCGGCGGATGGCTTGGTCGGCGATGGGATCAAGCGGGTTGTAGCTGACGACATCCTCGCCTGCCGCTGTCGTGGGCGAGGTGATGTCGTCGATCCAGGCGATCAGCGCCGACGGGTCCATCTTGCGCGCCGAGACGTTGATCGACGCCAGCGCCGAGATGAGGCCATCCATGACCGCCACGATCTCGTCGGTCGTGACGCTCGAGGTTTCGGGCGTCGAATAGGAGATCGCGACCCGGTGGTTGCGCAGCGAAAAGGGCGCGTCGGCCGACAGCGATTTCCAGACCCCGTCGGTCAGAAAATCGACCCTGTGCTTGGCCATGCGCTCATAGACGCCGCGCGCCGAGTAGCGCGGCAGATACCATTTCGAGAGGCGCTCGCCGATCCGCGGGCTCATCCATTGGTGGAACTGCAGGCAGCCGGGCGCGGGGATCGCTTCCGACAGGAATTGCGTGAGAATCTCACCCGTCCGCTCATCAGCGCCAACGAGCGGCGCCGCCTCGATCACGAAGCCCCGAGAGGCGCTGTTGTAAAAGATCCCGGTCTTGGGATCATAGCTTCGATAGGGCAGCCAGTGCGCGAGCATCGGGACACCGAGCTCCGGCCGTTCGGCGTCGGGCCGCTTGGCGTCGCCAAGTATCCCGGCAAGCAGGCTTTCGAAGAGGCCCCCCGCCATCTCACTTGTCCTCCTGGACGGCTGCGGGGAAATTCGCAGCCTTCACGGTCGGAGCGATTGCGGCGGGTGCGGCCTGCGTGCCCGACTGCGCGGCGGCGGCATCCCGCGCACCCTGCGCGGCGCCGTTCGCGACCGCCTGGTAGCGGGGATCGGCCTTCACGCGCGCGGCCGCCTCCGTTCCGACCACGCTCGCAGCCGGCGGTGGTACCGGCGCCTTTGCTTCGGGACTGCCGCCCGTCGATACCCCTGAGGGGGGTGGGAGCATCGACGGGACGGCAGCCGGCGGTGAGTGGCTCAAAGCCGCCGCCGTTCCCGAGCCGGACGCCGCTTGCGCCCTGGGGGCAAGGCGCGTCCTGACATCCGCTTTGATTGCACTGATCGGATCTGGCGCCGCATCGGGCTTGCGTGCCCGCGCGGCAGCAACGGCAGCCGGATCCGGCGCATTCGGATCAGCGGCGGCCAGACCATCCAGCGGTGGATCGGCCCGGTCGACCGCGTCGGCCAGCGATTCCGGCAGAGCCGAAGCGGCGGCCGCGGTGCGTCGTGGCGGCAAGGTTTCCTGCTTCAGCGCCTGCTGCTGCCACTCGCCGCGGGCGACGACCGCATGGACCGCGCTCGCTTCGTGGAGCCGTCCCCGCTCGTCGATGTAAGGCTGAAAGACGATCCGCAGCACTTTCTCCTGTGTGCGGCCCGCGTCGGCCGCGGCGAGGCGAGCTGGCTGGATAACCTCCGCACGGTTTGACCGCCCGCGCATGGGTTGCCGCTGATTGCCCGTGGGCAAGGTATCGGCCTCGGAAGCGTCGGCGGAGATGAGCGCCAGGGCGCGATCGTCGATTGTCGAGCTCGGCGCGCAGATTCCATCCGGTGCGGCGCAAGAAAAGCTGCCGCGCACATTACCGCCGAGGCTGGCGCAACCGCTCAGCGCGAGCAGGCTGGTGAGGCCAAGCGTGCCGGCAAGCCAGAGCCGCAGGCGCGCGCCAACGCGCGCCGTGGAGGACCGCCGCGTCACGACTGCCCTCCCTTGAGCCAATTTTCGAGGAACGCGCGCGGGCGGTAACCTTCGATCACCGCGCCGTCACCACGGACGATGACGGGCGTACCGCTCAGACCATGGCGGTGGGCGAAGGCCTCGTTCGCATCGAGGCCAGAGGTGTCGCAGGATGCGCCGCCCTTTACCTCCTCGCCCGCATAAGCCGCGTGAAGGGCGGCTTCACGGTTCCTGGCGCAGTAGACGCGATCCGCCACGTCGCGGCTTCCCAGGACCGAGATCGGCCGTTCGACCACGCGAAGGTTCATATCCTTCAGTACGCTGGTCAGCGCCCGGCAGTAGCCGCAGCGGAAGTCGGTGAAGACCGTGACCGTCTGGCCCGACGGATTGCCCCAGACGATCGCACCGTCGCGCGGCAGTTCTGCCAGCGAGAGCTTTTGCGGCGTCGCAGGGCGGGCCAGCTTCTCGGCGCGCCCAGGCGTCGCGGCCGCGAGCTGGGCGCTTTCGTCGTCACCGCCCGCGTTGGCCGTGGCATTGGCCCTCGCCGCGGCACCCACGAGCATGTCGGGGTTCATTTCGAGCAGCCGGGCGGCGGTGATGTCCTGCCGGGTCTGCATGTCATAGACACGCCCGATGACGAGGAAGCGCGCCCCGGTGTCCACGTAGAACAGATTGGCGCCGGCGGTGACCTCGCAGAGGCCACTGATCTTCCCGCAATCGATCGCGGTGACCGGCGTCTTGGGCAGCCGCGTCTTCAGCAGCAGCCGGACCCGATCTTCCGGGCTGTTGGTGTCGGCCGCAAGCGCGATACCGGCAACGCTGAGCCCAAGAAGCGTGGTGAGGACCAGGCGCGACGGATGCGCCAGCGTGCGTATGCGGTCAATTGCGGACATAGACACCCTCCAGGAAAACGATTTCGACATCGATGCCGGTCGGCATCTCGATGACCGGCTGGTACTGCTCGGCGCGCTCGATCAGATATTTGGAGACCATGTCGCCGGTCTGGGCGACGCCTTCGCCAAAGCCGCCTTCCAGGATGTCGCCGGTCGAGAGCTTCTGGCGCTGGCCATTGGTGGTGATGTTGGTGCCCTGGAAGACCGAGTTGGCGTTGGCGGAGAAGCCGCGACCGAACCCGCCGGCCAGGCCTGCCAGGAAGGCCTGCGTAACGAGCGACCCTTCGCGCGAGACCACCCGTCCCCGCACGCCCGTCTTGCCGCCGAAGGCGATGAAGCCCTTGACCTCGGACACGGCATAGCGGCCCCCGGGCTGCGGACAGGTCATTTTCTGGAGCTTGACGTAGACCTTCTCGCTTGAGAGATCGCCGCGCGCTGCGCCGTTGATGAGGCAGCCCTCGATCTTCGTCGTGAGCAGGCGGCCATTCTGGTAGACCGAGCGCGCCGGGCCCGTGACGCGCAGCACCACCGGCAAGGGATCGCTCTGGCTATTGACCCCGGCGCTGGCATCGACGCCGACGATGACCTTCGCGCGCGCGAAGCTATTGGGCGGCAGATAGTTGACGCTGTCGGTGTAGACGGTGTTGCCCTTGGCGACCCGCGAAGCGTTTCCGCTGTCGGCCGTGGTGAAATTGACGAGCTTCACCTCGGCGGGCGAGCCGACCGGGGCGCCCCCCTGTGCCCCGCCCTGTCCGTCGGGACGCTGATAGGCCTGCGGTCCATTGGGGCCGTACAATGCTGAGGGTCCGGGCGTCGGCGGCTGCGCCGTGCGCCGATCCGCGACTTGCCGACGCAGCTGCTCGTTCTCGGCCTGATAGGCTGACAGCACGCGCTGACCATCGGCCTGCATCGCCTGGTTCTGGCCTTTCAAGGCCTCGATCTGAGCCGTCAGCATCTCGAGCCGGTGGTTCTGCCCGTCGATCGACTTGAGCTGGTTCTCCGTGGACTGGAAGCGATTCTCGGAAAGCGCCATCCACTCCTGCTGGGAGAGGTTGCGGTTGACGAGATCCTTGGTTGAGACGTTGACCTCGCTGACGCCATCGTCGGTGAGCTTGGATTTGTCGTCGTCACCGCCGAAGATCCAGAATGAGGAAATGACGAGGCCCACGCCCGCAGCGCCAGCCAGGAGCAGCCGTTGACGGCGGCGGACCACATCGTTGCCGCCAAGGTCTCCGGCTACGGGCGAGACCCCTTCTTCGGAGCCCCCGTCGAGCGGGCGGCGCTTGCGGTTCAGGATGTCGGAAAGACCCATATCCTCACCTTCCCGTGAGAGTGTTTTGGCCAGCGAGCGGGCTGGGGCCATTCTGCGAGACGAGATAGGCCGTGGTGACCTTGCCCGGCGCCAGCTTGCTGTCGGCGATCGACACGGCGAGCGCGCTCGAAGGCGCGATCATGCTCTCGGTGAGCTCGACGCTCTGGTCGCCCTTGTTCTCGATCCGGAGAACCCTGCCGGTCAGCTCTGCCCCCCGATACTCGGCGATCATCTGGACCTTGAGGGTCCCGACATAGACCGGGCGAAGGGTGCGCTGACGCATCTCATATCCGTCCGCGACGGCGTTCGAATACATCGCCTGGACAAGCTCGACCGCCGCATCCTGGGGGCCAAGCTGGTTCGTGGGACCGTTCTCCGCGTCCCGCTCGTTGGCGATCGCCGGGTTCGACACGAACACCTGGGCGGCCTGGTCGCCGCTGATGCGGCAGACGAACTTGTAGACATAGCCGCGTTTGCTTGTCGTGAAGAAGGAGAGCGCGGGACGCCCGAAGCCATCGGGCACCGAGAGATAGATGTCGCCGCGCACCGGCTCGTTGACGACCGAGAAGTCGTCCTGCGGATTGCCGGTCGAGATCTTCGACACCGACGCGAATTCGTCTTCGACAAGACTGATGCGTGTGAGGTCCTTGGCCGAGGCGGTGCAATCGACCTGCGCGCTGTCGCTCGCCATGATCGTCTGGTCGGCAAAGGCCGGCTCGGCGATGAGAAAGAGTGCGACTGCAACGAGGGTCGCGCCAATGAAGCGGCTCGCATGGCAATAGACGCGTGTGAGGAAGGCAGTGCCGAGGGCGGCACTCCCGATGGCATAGACCGGAATCATTGGTCGCTCCCCTGTTGGTCCTTGGCGGCGCCGGTCTTCACCATTCCGAAGCCGACCAGCTTCAGCGACAGGCCGGAATATTCCCAGTCGTAGCGGAAGGTCCGGTTCTCACTGGCGATGACCTTGTTGCCGACGATGGTGTGAAGCTCGCCGGTCACCTCCGAGCGGAGGTTCTTGGGATCGATCTCCATCTTCTGGATGGTGAAGAACTGAGAGATCGAGGAGCCGCGCTGCTCATTGACGATCTTGAGCAGGTCGGCCTTGATCTTGCCCTGCGTTCGCGGGCTCGCAATATCGAGCACCGCATTCATCCAGTACTCGAGGTTTTGCGGGCTGCGGTCGAGCGTCAGCACGACCGTGTCGCGGGTGATCATCTCGAGATATTCCCGGCTCACACCCGCGGAGCTGATCGTCAGCGGAGAGCGCAGCACCGGCTGCAGCACAATCTCCCGATCGCGCGACAGGCCGACCGTGAAGAGCAGCAGGGTGAGCGCGCCCAGGGCGGCTGCGGCAACGGCCAGGATGTTGCGCTGGCGCAGGATCCGCTGGCTAATCGTATGGCTGTAGGAAAGTTCCATTTCACCCCGCCATCAGTCGAAGATATGAGGGTGGTGTGGCCTTGAGACCGGTGAAGCCGGCCGGCAAATGCCAATAGGCCAGGTGAAGCAGCCAGGACGTCGCCCGGCCTGCCTTAGCTTTTCTGAGACCCCACCAGCCTGCACCCGAAAGTAGCATGCCGATGACGATGTGCTGAGACAGGATCCCCCAGACGAATGGAATGACCATCGCCAAGAACTCATCAACCGTCCACAGCCCGATCAGCTCGGGATCGTCCAGATGAGTTGGAATGACGTACTTGTCTGCGGCCATTGCACCACCCCCTCCTTGTGCCCGGGCGGAGCTGCTACTCCGCGCCAGGCCTCGGATCGGTTCAGATTGTCGCGGTCACGGTCGAGGTGACGATCGGGATGCCGGTGCCGGCGCCCACGCCGACGCCGACGGGAATGGCGATCTGGCCCATCGAGAACCGCCCCGAGGCGAGCGCGACAATCCCGCCGGCAAGGCTGAGCACGGTGATGATCTTGCCGCCGGATCCCTCGAGGAAGTCGGTGAACTTGGTCAGCGCTGTGTCGAAGGTCGTGTCGGCGCCGGCGAACGCGGGCCCCGCGAAGAAGAGACAAGCGAACAGGAGCACGGCGAGGGCGAGGATCGCCAGCTCCGCGTGTCCGCTCTTTTTGAGGACAGACTGCATGTGGATTTCCTTCGGTTGAAGACGCGACGGAACCGCGCCCAAGCAAAGGGTGACCAGTCGGCGCGCAGCCGGGCAACCGGACTGCGATCCAGCTCTTCGCGAATCGTAAATTTTTGTGTGTTCAGTTTCGGTATGACTGGCTTGGCGGGGCGCAGCGCCACGGATTCAGGGCACGCCGCCCCATTTTTGGGGCACCTTGTCCTCGCCTCGGGACAACCTGCCCCAAATTGCGAAAGCCGTAGAACAGCTATAGATTCGCGGCGTGGGACTCGCGAGATGGTAGCCATTATCGTTTCATAAACTTTCCGCGGCACCCGACGATTACCGGGCCCTTTCGATACGAGGCTGATCAGGACGTGGGCATAACCGGCGCTGACTCCCCAGATTGTACGCTCGACATCTCCGAGCACCTCCTTCGCCTGATCACCGAAAGCCTCCGGCTTAGATCGAACGAAACCAGGTCGTACCAAACGCTCGAGTGCCTCCTGGAAGCCCGCAATGGGAGCCTTGCCCGGATCCGGAACCGCAACATGACCACATTGAAAGAGCATCTGGTCGCGATCCCCACGCAGGGAGACATCCGCATCGAACTGCACATCTCGCAGACGAGCGCTGACTGCCTGGAAGAGGTAAGAGACCTTCTCAGCAAGGAGATGGACACCGATCTCACCGTCGGAGATGCCCTTTCCGTCCTGCTCTTCGACTACATGTCGGAACTCATAGCGGCGCGGGTCTTGGAGAGACTGGACCTGGAGCGACTGATACCTGCTAGAATAGCCATCCAGCCGAGCAGCCCGAGTCACTAGGTTTCGTGGACAAAGGTTGACAGCAGGATCGGGCGTTGATTCAAGGCTGCCTTTTGGAGGTGGCGTTGGGCGAGCGTATTGGGCTGACGGAGGACGAGTGGGGGATCATCGGCACATTACTGC
>NZ_JBHTLS010000110.1:0-35038 GCF_042678845.1 Sphingobium olei
TTTCGGGAAATATGGCTCAAGCCGCGCCATCTGCTCGTCCGTCAGCCAATACAGGTCGCTCATGCTCAGTCTCCTTACGGAGCATGAATCAGATCACGCCTCTCACATCAATGGGTCCTGACCCTAGAAGACCTCGATGATGATCATACGCCCACGGCAGCAGGGACAGGGTGGAAGCAGGTCGAGAGGTCTGTCCGGTTCGCCCTCGTCGGGTGCCGGCGGGACGATGTCGAGGAGTTCGCGGGCACGCGCGAGATTGGTTTTGCGCGAGGAACTGGCGAGCAGCCCATAGTGGCGGATGGGGTGGAAGCCGCGTGGTAGGACATGGAGCGGAAGCGGCGGATAACCTCGTCTGCGCTGATCGTCACGATGTCCTGCTGCTCGTCGCCGGCACACCGATAATCTTTATAACGGAACGTGACGTTCTGACGGTCGAACGCTACCAAGCGTCGGTTCGAGATCGCAACCCGATGGGTGTAGCGCGAGAGATAGGCCAGTGCGGCCTCTGGACCAGAGAGGCGGTTTAGCATAAACTACTCACCCTTTTTCCTGACCGGCGGCAGGTGGCGATGGACCCGAAGAAGGTGAGTTTGCTGGTGCGGTGCAACTGGATCAGTCGCGTGAGAAAGAGGCGGCGGAACGGTGTGCCTAAAGCCCGTACTGGCAGGAGAAAGGCCGGTCGCAAGGATATCCATCGCGTCCCGTCCAGCGTAATACCACCACCCGGCATGAAGGCGGCATTGCCTTTGTCTTCAACCTCAAGCTTCATTCGTTCCGACGGGATGCGCTATACCGGTCGCGTGCAAAGTACATCGGGACGGGACCAGTCTATCCCGTCGAACTCGTCCCAGGTTGCGGCGCGGAAAACTCCGACCCGCACCTGTGTCAAGGCGAGGAGCCTTGACGCGAGTTTCACAAGCATTCCACCGGTCGAACGGTCCACCGTCAGCTGGAGCCGTGAGGCTCGACAAGGCGGGCATTCGGCGGCCGCGAGGGGTGGGTTTCAGCGCATCGCGAATGTCATCGATCTCATGCAGAGCTCCCGCCTAACGAGCTGTTCGCCCTTGGTCCAATTGAAGATCGCACGAATGTAACCGCGCACGCGTTTCGCTGTTTCTATCGATCCACGCCGCTCGATCTTCCGAAGGGCGTTCAGCACCATCGCGCCATCGATGCTGGCGATCGGTACGGCACCGAAGCAGGGATAAATGTCGTTTTCGAGGCGGTGGCGGACTCGTTTAGCGTTAGCCGGCGACCAGAGCGGCCGCTGTTCCATCAGCCAGATTTCAGCGATCTTCTTGAATGTCGCCTCGGTAGCGGTGATCTGGGTCTGCTTTTGGCGCTTGGCCTCTACCACCGGGTTCTTCCCCGCGCGAATGAGCGCGCGGCCTCTTCGTGCAGTGCACGGGCGTCGGCCAGACCTAATCTCGGGAAGGCGGCCGATCGTCAGCAGCCTTTCCTTGCCGCCGAAATCATATTTGTAGCGCCAGGATTTGGTGCCGGTGGCAGCGACGAACAGATAGAGGCCGTCCCGGTCAGATAGCTTGTAGGGTTTGCCGCGCGGCTGAGCCGCTTTCATGGGTGCGAATGTGAGAGTCATCGATACCCCGTTTTCGGATCTCGATACCCCGCCAAATACCCCGCGATTCGCGAGAAGCTATGACGCCGCATGATAAGAAGAGTCACAGGAAAGCCCTTGAACAAGGACTTTCCTATATCACATGTAAGACATGCGCCGAAGCGATGGTGGGCCCGGCAGCTCCTAAAATATAGTGCTAAGCACCTGATTTTAATAGGAAATGTCTGCCCACCTGATCACTCTACCCCAGAATCTACCCCACTTGTAGGAAAGTGTCGATTCTAGGGACTTTTTCTCCCAAAAATTCAATGACTTAAATCAAAAACCCCACCTTCTCTTCCTCCATCCATGTGTCGCCACGGATAGGTTGCGAATTCGGTAGGCTTTGACCTATCTGTTCTAACTATGTTCACACAAAAATATCAATAGCCGTTTCCGATCTACTAGCGCTACCCTTATCCGATCGCGCTCAATCCCTCCCTTTTACGAGCGGCGCCCGCCGTGACCAGGGAGCGACATCATTGACAATGTCTCGCCCGAAAAGCCGCTTGTCGGTCTTCTGATCGATCTTCTTGGCGGCATGTGTGAGATCTTTAATGCGCCAGCCGGCAAAGAGCCGTTTACGTTCCATGAGCGGGAATCCTGAACCCGGTTCGGGCCATTCGCGGTGCATCCACTCGATCGCTCTTCGATCCGCACATGTTGCAAGCAGGGTCCAGGCAGCGAAGGCGCTCTCTCCATCGCCGGCTGTCCAGAAAGAATTCCACCAGTGGCGAGCAGCATGATCGCGGTACCGAACTTCGCCCCACTGGGCGTCACGGATTTGCGTCTGTGTCTCGCGACCATCCGCAAATCGTGGCTGTATATCCTTACCTGGTGAGAAGCCTTCGAGCGCCTTTCCTCGCTCCTCGCGGCACCGCACACCCGTCGCACGGTCTTCTGCAGCAAAATTGAGGAGCCAGTCTTCTCTACCCGCCGCCGCTGCTGCAACGGCGATATCCAGCAGCATGTCATCATTCCAGGTGACATGCGGCTTCAAAAGATCCTGGAGTAGGTCATTGATTTGATCGGTGGGGGGAGCGGACAGAAGCATCAACACCATTTTATCGATACCCGCAACGCCGACAAATTTGGAATGCAGACTTGCTTTGACGCCAATCCACAGCGCAACTCCACGATCCAAATCTACTTTAAGCAGAGCCTCTGTAAGGGCAATGAAGAATCCTTCCGCCAGCCTGACGCGCTTCTTGAATGCAGGGCTTTGGCTTTCCAGGCCCTCGAGCCAGGCATCAACTGTTACACTTGCATGATCCAGCAGCAGAGCAAGATCATCGGCTTCCATGCGCACCAGATAAAGGCTGGCACCCGAAGACCGCGCTGCTTTTATTCTTTTCTCAGCGACCTCGACCGCGCGGCGTGCTGCCTCAGCACGTTGATCCTGATCAAGCAGCGCCTTGAGTTCCTCGAGCGGATTACTTCCCCCCTCAGATCCGACTGTCAGCGTCATCGCCGATGGCTCGAACTCCTCGACGCTGACATTGATCGTGATCTGAGGGCCTTGATCTGGCGCTTTGGCGGGGCGGCGCACGATCCGGTCTAGTATTTCGGCCGCCAATGCCACTTCTGCTGGCGCACCGCCACGTTTGCGGGCAGTAGATGCGATGAGATGAGGAGCAAGTCGGGGCGCGACAAGTTCGAACGGATAATTGAGCGTTCCAGCAGCCAAAGTCATTGATCCCACATGGGATTCGTAATCGTCCTCCGGCGTCCAGGACCAGTTCGCATCCCACAGCTTCTTGGCAAACTGCTCTGGCTGGCAGCGCGCGAGAGCGGTGAAAGCGGACCGTCGCACCTCAGAGGCGGGATCGAAAGCAAATTTCTCCAGCCATTCCGTGGCGACAGGCCCAAGCTCAGTCGCCATCAGACTCAAAAGCAGCGCGAGTTTGGAGACGATCTCAGGCTGATCATGGCGATGCACCGTGACCAACCTTTCGGTCGCGGCTGCGTCGAGCGGCTTTAGAAATGGGTTGGCATTGGTGAAAAGCTGCGGAAAACGCGCCGCCAGGATGGCTTCTACCTGTTCCTCAGCATTCAAATCGAGAAGATCAGGCTGTAAAAGAAGCTGTCGATTACCTTCGTCTGCATCTGTCTCCGTGTCATTGGCTATTGCTTCGCGTGCAGTTTTCAGAGCGATTTGTGTGTCTGCATTGCCTATTAGGAGCGCGTCATAAGCGGCATCGCCCAGCGCTGGCGGAGACTTGTCCATGGATGCAAGCGCAATCAGCCTGCACCGGGCAAGCTGCGCTAGGCTCGCGGGCGAGCAGCGTGCAAGAGCAGGCGCCAAATGCTCAAAGTCGAGATCTTCTGCCGTCCGGTCCGGTCCCCCATTGAATCTTGAGGTCTCGAACGCTTGCGCGACAGCTTTCATATCGCCGATCGCCTGATCGCCGATTACAAGCGTTGGATCCCACCAGTAATGCTGCAGCCGGCGTGCTCGCGCAAGCGCCGCTATTCTTGTATCGCGGAGCACCAATTCGGCATGGCGTCGTTCCAGTCTGAACAAGCTCGACACCGGATCTGCTTCATAATCCTCATAGGCGGGCCAGGCGTCGAGGCGCGGGTTGAGATCGCGCGCTCGATGTTCAACAGCCAAATCATTTGAAAGCCAAAGCAGCAACGCGGCTATCCGATTCGCAATGAGCGGTTCGACACCCGGCTCAGCGGTCCGGCCGAGCAGATCTTCTGCTCGCTCCAGAAGAGCAGCAGCCGTTTCGCGAAAGTCGAGCTCGTTCCAGAGCGTCAACCATTTCAAGGAATTCCAGACGTCAAGCCGTCCCCTCACAGCCAAATGAAGGGCCGCAAGTTCGAACAGATCGATGAAGCCGGCAAGCGGATATCCCTCAAGCAATGCTGGAACATGAGCGAAGGCCGCACCGTCAATGCGCGGCACCATCTCCACCTCGAGCCCAAAGATGAACCGTTTGCCATCTTTGTCGGATCCCGTGCGGGTGATGATTTGCTTTGCACGGTTCTCTTCCGCCTCTTCAAGTCGGCTGACGCGATCATCGACATCGCGAGGAATGATGCGCATCCAGCGCGTCACGGCTTCAACGACATAGCCCCTTACCGTTAAGTCGTCGCGCGGGATCGTGCGCAGCCCATCAATCGCGAGATCTCGCGCAGCTGCAAGCGCGCTCGTCGTGATGGTTTCCACAGCATAGAGGAGTGCTTGCGCGATCTGCGGAGACAATGCCGCAACATCGTCACGGTGATTTTCAGGCAGGTTCTGCGTCGAGAGCCAAGCTGAGACTACGACGTTCGCAACGCTCGAGGGCAGGGCTTCTGGCGAGGCACACAGGATCGCCACTGCCGCCCGCAAAATCTCGCCGCGTTCCGAAAGGCCCGATATCGGCCCCAGCCATGCATCGAGCGCGGAATTGGCAGCTTGCGCGGTGTCACCTACCTCGCTGAGATGCGTGAGAATAGCGGCACCAAGGGCATGCGCAACCGTAGAAGGACGCAGGGTGATGCGGCCATTGGCGTCCGTGTCGGAAAACTGGCTGTCCACGATGTCACTCAGACGCCCGAAAACATCGTTGGGCGCTAGCGTAGGCCGGTACGCAGATCGCTCCACGTCGCCGCGCGTAAAACGGGAGCTCCCCTTTGCGCGCAGTTCCCCAGCGATCGTCTGAAGCCACTCGCGCCACTCAATTTCCGAGAAAGTACGGCCATTACGGATTCCGAGACTGTCTCGCCCGTATTCCCACAGCAGGCCATGCACCGTAATCCGGTCAAAGCCATTGAGCTGATCGCGGAGGCGCAAAACCAAGTCGAATAGGCGCGGTACACTTGCATGGGGCACAAGCTCCTCGCGGATATCGGACCGCTTAAGTCCACGAGCTAGGAGCAACTGATCAAATTCGCCCCCAGGAGCTAGGTCATAGGGACCGATGTCGATCCGCCTAGGCGGAACAACCAACTGCACAAGATTGCGAAGCTCGCTCTCGAGAAAGAGTGGCCGACAGGTCGAGACTATCCGTACACGTCCAGCAAAGGGTGCCACCTGCAATTGCTGATGCAGGTTGACCCACGCCGCATCGGTGGCCTGGTTCAACCCGTCCAACAGCAGCATGAAGACTGGCCCCTCCGCATCCGGTCGCGCCAGCAGTTTCTCGAGGCGCGCAGCCCAAAAGCCTTGATCCTGCACTGAGGTGATCTCGAATAGACGAGAGGCGAGAAGTGCCTTAACGTCAGCTACTGTAAGCCGCGACCCGATCGGCACCGCGCCTGACGGGATTACCAATGGAATGGCAAGTTGGTCAGCATTGGCTGCAAACCAACCTAGCGTCGCCCACGTTTTCCCCATCCCTTCGTCGCCCACGACGGTGGCGGGCGCTGATAGCGAATTGTTGAACCAATCATCAAGCTGCGCGATAACATTTTTGCGCTCAATGAATGTAGCATCGGCACCTCCTGCCGCGTCCTGTCCCAAAGCGGCCACTGCTACCGCAGAACATGTCCAAAGATTATTGAGCCAATGGCGCGCACGCTCCTCCAACGACCGGACACCCGGCTGCCAAGCAGACAAGTCACGACGAAGTTGCTCCACCGCAGGCGTCACCATGGGATCGCCCTCAGCGATCTGATTGGCACAGTCTCCTGCTACCGCCCCGGCTATCTCAGTTACAATGGCCGGCGCATATGCGCAAAGTGCGGCAAGTCCAGGATAGCTATCATTTTTCCAGTCTATAACCAGAACGGGAATGCCCAACTTTAGGCCACTCTTAAAAAGGCTCGTCTCAAGCTGCTCCTTGGCCTCACGCGTCGCGCCGAGGACCCAGAGTTCAAGCGCACTATCACGCTGTGAGGCCTGTTCGAGCTCACCTAGTAGCTCCCGCTCGTTGAGGGGATTAGTATCGGCATAGCGCTTGGTCTCAATGCGAAGGCGTCTTCCCTGCCGTCCGGCGGTTCCACCGTCCGCCCCATGCTGGAAGCCGGATTTAGCGACCGAGATGCCAATACCGATCATCTTTCCGACAAGTGCCGCCACCAACCGTTCGAATATGGCCGGATCGAGAGCCTGAAGTTCGGCTTTGAGAGTGGAAAGTGCGGTTGCGGGCGCTATGCTTGTCATGGCTGTGAGATAGATCCCGCTCGATCGCTTCACAATCTTGACTCGGAGGGTTGAGGCCTGAAACATTCACACAAATATTGTTAACCGCTCGGAATTTGTCTCGGGATCTCCCGGCCATTTCACAAAGGGAGTGTCACTACGCAATAGGCTGCGCAGCTTATCGCTTCTTTACCGGACCGCCGCGCGACTGTTCGACACTGAGGAGATGTCGCGATCAACCAGCCCTTTTGGCACAAGAAATGGATAGAGGGCGGTTGAGCCGACTAGCATCATACAGCCCACAGCTATCAATCAATCGGTAATAAACTGCAATGCGCGGGCCTGAGCAAGGGTAGAGACACCTTTCCCCTGACACCGTCGCTGACACATCTGGCGAAGCATGATGCAACCGGGCTACTATAATCCGCCCAACTGGTGATGTGAGAAGCACCGCTCGCGAAATCTAGTCGACCACGTCCATCGGAGCAGCCCGGCCTCGGCGGAAGGCGCGCACATCAAAGCGGCTTTTTAATCTGCCGTTCCTTCGCGGCGGCAAAAACGACGCAGTACATTTTGAAGTTGGTTCTGTTAGGCTAACAGCCGCGGATCTATCCTGAAGGGCTCGTCCTTCCGGACAATGATCCGCCCCATGTCCCCATGTCGAACATTGATCAACGCATTCCATTCCTGCGGCACCACGACGCTGCGGACGAGCATCGTGAGCGCGTCGCCGGCGTCGAGGAATGCGTCTCCAGATAGGAGGCATGCCGCATCGTCCACTGGGCTCGGATCGGCGCGAACCAAAGCTGCGTCATCGGGAATCTCGATGGTCAAAAGTCGTAGATCGTCCGGTAGCAACTCGGCGGGTAGATCAAGATGGACCAGGACCTCGAGAACCGCCAGACTTGGGGTTGCTGCGGTATAGACCATTGGGCGTCCGGCGGAATTCCAGCGACCACCCCAAAGACGAGCGCCTTCGCCGTCGAGCGCGACATGGGCTGCCTTACACAGTCGATAGACGATCACGCCGCTATGCCATGTCCGATCCGCCCAAGAAGGGCTTCGACAGCGCGGGCGCCACGATCCGTGTCCGCCATGGCTATCGGCGTTTCACCGTCGAGCGCACGGGTGGATCGATTGAGCCATTCCTGCGCCTTTTCGGCGCTGCCGAACGTCTCCTCGGCGGCAGCGACAATGCCGACAACACGGAGCATCCGATCCGATTCATCCTGTTCGAGCAGCTGTTCGAGCTTCTTGCGGCGCTTGAAGGTCCGAAGGCTAAGTACCTTGGGCTCAAGCGCATTGAAGCTGAGGCCCGATGTCGAAAGGAAATGATCAACCGCTTGCGTCGGTAAGCCACGCCGGACGAGACGGACGATATCGCGCTCGTTGTGGAGAGGGCCGGTCAGCCCCTCTCCTCCTAGCAATTCCTGAATACGTTCAACGCTCATATCAGCACTCACAAAATGCCGGATTGCTACCGGCGTTTTGTTTTTACGCGAATTGCGCTTTACAGACAAGCCTCGCTAACGCCTCCAGGCCATGAACCACGATGTTGATCACCCTTGCTGATCAACGGGCTGGATTCTCGCGAAAGATCGCACCACCAAAACGCCTCGCGAGGCGGCTGGCCACAGCTGTGGCATAACGTCGCTGGCGGCCCTGGCTGGGGCTATGATACCGCCCTACCGCCCGCCAATAGTCCCGCGTCTGCCCGAGGACAGACAGGAATATCCATCGTGCTGCCTCGGCGTTGAAACAGGGATCGTCACGAAGCCAGACCCGGATCTGAGAAGGTGACCGTGCCAACATGTCGGCCAGCTTTGGTACCCACCAGCTGTTGATCTGGAGCGGTCCGAGATCGTGGCTTCCGTCGCTGTTCCTGATCTCAGCGCCGATCCAGCCTCCTTCCTGGTCACGAAGGCCCCAGAGGGTTTTCTCAAGCCACCTTTGCCCACGGGCCGCGTTGCGGATGCACCGAGCGATTTCTGCTTCCTCGCTGGTCGCGCTCGGCAAAGGCGAAGCAAAACCAGCATCCGGCCAAGCCATCGCAATGCAGATTCCGACCACGGCGAAGCGACAGCTAGCGATCAATGGCATTACGATCCTCCCTCACTTGCTCATCGTGCTGTTGCCGATCCCCTTGCTGCACGTCGCTGTGCAAAGTCTGCCGATCGCGCCCGGGAAGCCGCGACCGAATATGCCGCTCCAGGCGTTCGACACCCAGCCGCGCATTCTCGGCAAATCGTCCGGCCAGCCCACCAGTACCGCGCAAGCGCCGAATGAGCTCCCGTTCGAGCAGCCGGTCTTTGCGGGCCAGCCTCTGTCGGAGCTGCTCCTCGCGAAGGCGGACTATCCGCTCGTCGTGGCGGACAGAAACTGCCTTATTGTGATCCTGTTGCAGCCGCCCGAGACCTTCGAGCGCAGAAGTTTTTTCTCCCGAGCGCGCCGTCAATTTGTCGATCAGCTTTTGCTTGTCTTCCGTCCATAGCTTCACTCCGAAACGGGCGCGGGTGATGGCCGTGTAATAGTTTTGGCCATTTACGAGAGGAGAGCCGACCGGTGCCAGGATATAGGCCCTGTCGTAAGTCTTGGACTGGGCGGAATAAACCGTCTCGCCATACCCGTGGTCCCAGGTCCGGTGGCGTGACAGATCGATTTCCTGGACGCGGCCGTCGCGGTCCCACCTAATGGTAGCAAGCGGCCCATCGAGCTTCTCGACAGTACCCCTCTCCGCATTTTTGAGTTTGAGTTCCTTGGAAACAAGCCGCCACTGGATGCGGTCGCCAACCGCAAGCCCCCTATTCTCTTCCAAGAAGACGTTCACCTGTGCAGCTTTGCTGGTCCGAGGATCCCATCGATGAATGCGTCCCTGATCATCGATCAGACGAACATGCTGCCTACCGTTCTTGTCTCGGCCGATCCCGATAACGCGATATTCGCCATCGCGAACCAATCCCAACGCTGGCTGGTCCCGGCTGAACTTCACAACCTGACCGCCAGAGTAGAAGCGGGCCATGCGCTTTTCCTGATCGCTGTGTCCCCCGGGCGTGAGGATCGCGAGCCTGCTGTCTTCGGCCGCAATGGCCCCCTCTTGCTTGAGCACTTCACGGATCTGGCTGTTGACGATGAGCCGTGTCGCGTTGTCGAGAACAAGGATGTTGGTCGAAGCACGGCTCCTGGAGTTAAGCCGTGTCCACTCGGCCACTAGCCCCTTGGCAAGGTCCTCGCTGGCCGCGCCGCTTACGACCTTATCGAGCGCACCGACCGACACCTCATACTCTCCTGCACGCGCCGCCGTCACAGCGGCTTTCATCGCCTCTGTTTCTTGACGACGGGTCTCTGTCAGTTCGGCGGTCGCCAGCCCAAGCCGCTGCATCAGCCAGAAGGCCTTCCCCTGCTCGATAGCGCCAGTCTGCCTGTTGTCTCCCATCAGGATCAGCCGAGCTCCAGTCACGCGGCTGAGTTCAAGAACCCGCAGCGCCTGTCGATTTCCCAGCTGACCGGCTTCATCAAGGACGAGCACATGATCAGAGGTCAGACCGTGCCCACCGCTAGCAAGCAGGCTGGCGACCGTTCGCGAGGCGATCTCGGCCTTGGCACCCAGTTCGGCGGCAGCAGATGATGTCGGAGCCAGGGCAACAAACTTCTTCTCAGGTCTGGCTGCTGCCCTCAACGAGGCAACGAGAGTTGATTTGCCCGATCCGGCGACGCCGGCAATGCCAGTGACCCGGTCATGCGACAGAGCCATATGAACAAGGGCTCGCTCTTGCTCTGGCGATAGATTTGCGGTTTCCAGTGAGCCGAGGAGCCGGTCGGCTGTCGCTATCGGCGCGGCATCATCCAGCGCCAGGGCAACATGCAGGGAAAGGGATTGTTCGAGTTTCGCTGATCGCCGGCTGGTGCGGCTCTTGTTCAATATGTCGTCCCCGGTCTGATGACGTGTTGCGAGAAGTTTCCGACGTTCTTCATGGTGCGCTACAAGGGGTCTGATGTCGGCAAAGCGAACCTCGCCGACATGAGAAGCTAGCGCCGCAGCATAATGACGGCCAAGCGCGTTGACCGCCTCTCGCCCCTCGGGCTGTCTTATCCCATACAAGGCTGCGCGGGCAGCATCGCCCGGCACGATTTCGACCTTGCGCTCCCCCCGTTCCTCCACCTTTTCTTGCAGGGCTGAGATTGGCTTTTCATGAGGAAGAAGTCGTGTGTGCCATTGCAGGTGAAGGTCCTCCAGGCTTACTTTCAATTTGGGGCCGCGGGTGGCGTAAAAGGATTTTCGGCGCTCGGCCTGACCGACGAAGCCATGCGCACGAGCATGATCATCGATCTGATGGGCTCGCTGGGACATCTCGCTGATAAGGGTGCGTGGCACACCCGATATCTCGAAAAGCCCCCGACGCGGGTCGAATTCAATCTGATATCCGAGTTCGCGAAGGCCATGGGCCAGTTGATTGCGATAGATCTGGCCGGTTGCCATTTGTTCGGTATACATGGCGCGGGTTTCAAGGCTGACATAGCGCTCATCCCCTGCCCGGTTCGTCATGTTGAAGATGACGATATGGGTGTGGAGATGCGGGTCGAGCTCCCGGCTCGCATGCTCGGTGAAGCGCGCCCAGAGCAACCTTCCGGTCGTTTCGTGAACGACCTCCTTTCCCTCCCTGCGACGAAGCTGGGCATGCTCTTCCAAATAGGCTAGCGCGACATCGACAGCCTGCTCATGGGCCTTGATGATCCGCTCGTCTCCGGCCGCTAGCGCCATGATTGATACCGACTTGGGCGCGCTGATCGCGAAGTCCCACCCAGGATGGTGCTGAATTCCGTCCTGCCGATTGCGTCCGAGTTGCTGTCCCGCCACCTTCCCGGCTAGCAGCGCCTCCATGGTCTTGGGGTCGACCTCTCCGGAAAGACCAAGGCCCTGAGCAAGGCTACCGCCCCAGGCTGATATTTCGGCATCGCCCTTCGTATAATAGTCGCCGATGGCATAATAGCGGGCGATGTTTGCCGGTGATCCGGACAGACGGCGAGGATGCATCATGCCGGCCTCGCCTCATCCCGATCCCCCGACGCTCGCCCATGTTGGCGCAGGCGAAAACCGCTCGATGGTCCGAGCAGCGGGGGCGGGCCCGCGGGAAATCCAGCGCTCGGTTCTGCGCCGTCTCGATGGTTCAGTTGTGATGCTTCTTCATCCAACAGGTCATCATCGGGCGGCAGCGGCGTTTCGAGCGGCAGCAGAGGTTGTGGATTCTCCCTTGCTTCGCTACGGCGGCGGGGGCGTGGCCTATCTTCGTTTGGCTCGATTGACGCGCTCGTTTCGAACCGCAACGGCGGCGCCGTCTTCTCCGCAAAGGCAGGCTCGGTCGACGGAAGACCATTGTATTTGTCGACAAAGCGAACGACCGGGAGGTTTCTCCCAAAGCGCAGATAACCCGCGAGATTGGGGAGGTTCGTCACCTCTGTGTGCATCACCAGCGGCCGCGTCACCTGCATCCGCGAGAGATTGACGCCATCGCGCATGTCATTGACGCCGTAGGACATGCCCTCATTGGCTTCGACCTGCTCCACCTGCCCCAGATTTTCCGAGACATGCTTAGCTGTCGGGGTGTCGTTGGCCCGGAGCGCGACCCAGGTGGAACAATAGCCGGTGATGGCCGCGGCATCCTGGATGCCATAAGTGGCTTCCAACTGCGGATAGGACTGGAACCCCAAGATGCCGCACCCACCATATTTTCGGGCGCGAGCGAGAAAGTCGCTCAGGGATGGCAGTTTCTGGAGCGTCGGAAGCTCATCGATCACGCAATAAAGACGACGCTTGCGGTCGGCTGGAAGGCTCATGATCGCGCTGATCGCAATGTCGAGCCAGACCGTCACCAGGGGTCGAAGGGAGGGCAACTGGTCTGCTTTCACGGTGATGAAGAGCCAGCTGTCATCCTCCTCATTGGCGACCCAATCCCGGATCGAGAAGCCGTCGGCGGTATCGTCGAGATAGGAAAAGCTGCGCATGACGGAGGCGAGTTCTGCGCGGATGCCAGCCGAGGTGCGGTCTCCTTCCATCGAGATGAACGCTGCCGCGTCGGTACCCTCCGCGAATGCCGCCAGGGTCTTCAAGGGACTGCGCAGGATCGTGTCGAGAAGAATGGAAACCAGCATCCGATCGCTGCGCGCGAGCTTGCGAAAGACGGCGACCAGTGTTCCGCGTGCAGCCTTCGCCCAGAAGGGATCGCCACCTTTGTCCGGGATCGTAGACTCCGCGATCTGATCATAATGATAGTCTCTCGGGACATCGACCCAGGGCGACCATCGGTCGGCCCGTTCATCGAGTGGATTGAGCAGGATGTCGTGGCCTGGGCGATAGAATTTTTCGACGAAGGTGCCGGCCGTGTCATAGACGATGGCACGCTTGCCCGCCTTGCGCATGCCGGCCAGCATCTTGAGGATGATGTTCGTCTTTCCCGTTCCCGGCGCCCCGCAGATCAGGATGTGCTCCGGCTCGAATGCGTCGGGGACAGGGACACCACCGATCGAGAAGCTGCCCTTCTTCGTCCGCCACAGGAGGTGCCGGAGTTGCCGCGCGGTTCCGAACCGGGCTCCGCGCAGGAATTGATTCGAGCCAAGGCCCCGTCCCGTCCGGGTAAAATAGAACCAGGCCCATACGAGCATCAGAAGAGCGAATGCACCCGAGAGAGCCGCCCCATAGACCAGGTGATGCTCCATCGCCTGCATCGTCTTTATTGCGACAGGCGATCCCAGGAGCGCATCTGAACTGGTCCAATATTGTCTGCCCGAAGGAGTTCGAAAAAGGAGTGGCGCTCCCCCCGGCACATCACTTTTCAAGGTGGCCTCGGCAATCTTGAAAGCAACGAAGCGCTCATAGTCGCTGGACTTCTCCAGCACATACCAGACCATTCCGCCGATCCAGATGACCAGCCCTGCAAGCGTCGTCTGAAAGAAGACCTGGGTGGTCATCCGGACATTATGGACGATAGCCTGCCCGCCACGGGTCCAAGACCCCAGCGTATCGTTGCGGAAGATGCTCATCGCGAACCCTCCCCCGCTTCGAGCAGGCCCCGTTCGAGGAGTAGGGCGCGGGCATCCTCCATCCCTTTCTGGAGAATGTCAGGGCGCCTCGTTCCCACCGATGCGGCAAGGATGGCGAAGACCTGTATGAGGGTCGCCTGCACCTCATCGAAGCGGCCATGATAGCCGCCCGCATCCGTTCCCTCGAATCGGTTGAGGATGTCGCGCACATAGTCGGGAACGGTTGTATCGGAGGCTCGAGCGCCCCCGACGAGGCGCTCATAGAGCGCGTCCTTGAACCTGATCGTAATTCTGGGCAAGCGCCGAACTCCTGTCCGACGCCTGATCGCAATGATGAAGCAGCGCCCTTATACGGCACCAACAGGCTGATCTCAAATGCTTATGTTGGGACGAGGCGGCAGCCGAATGGTGCCAAGGCATATCAAAGAGTTACTGAGAATTGGCTGCCGATCAGTGCCGACCGGCGTCAATCAGTGCCATTGGCTCCGAGCGAAAAACATCCCGGAAACCCGCAGAAACCCTTACGATTCGCGCCCGCAGCACCCGTGCGTACGGTGCATTACAAACGGCCTGGAGCCGTGCGTCCTTCTTCCGCAGCGGTTCAGCCGCTGCGTCAGCATCGTGCCGGTAGGCGCGGGGCTCCCCCGAAGGGGGCTTGCACTGAGGCCTCTTGCACATCGGTTGCGACCTCGGCCAAGATGGAGACGGCGGGCAGACCATCGCATCAAAGGAGCTATGGTTGTGCCAAAAATGACAGACAGAGAACGACTTGCGGATCTGGAGGCACGGGAGAGAAAACTCGCCCAGGAGGTGCTTGGCGCCCGCCGCGCTTTGCGCGGCAAATATGCTTTGCTGGTGGAAGATCTCGCCGTGGAGCATCTGAGCGAGCGCGCCTTTCGCGACATAGTGGACCACGCAATTCGGATCGGCGGAGAAAGGGCAATGGACGCTCTGCGGAGCGCCATCGCCGAGCGCGGCAGCAGCCCTCCCCCTCCCAAGCCAACCCGAAGGGTTGTCCCTGCAGCGAGCACGGCGGAGCCGCGCGCAGCTGGCCAGGGTCAGCCCGGCTGAGCCTGCATCGGCGCGCGACGGGCGCGGACGGAGGGCGCATGGCGCCTTTCGTCCGGGTCCCCGAGCGCGTCGATTCTCTCCCTCGCGACAAAAAGATGGGCGGCGGAGCCAGACGCTCCGCCGCCCATCTGCCTTCGGTCCTTGCCTTATCGCGCAGCTTCGCCACGATGTTGATCTGCGATTGCGAAGAAGTGTGCCGGGATGCGATGCTTGCGCACCTCCCGGGCGAGATGGCTCTGAAGTCCGGACCCTTCGCACACCACTGCTTCGACCGGCCGCAACCCGATGAGTTGCTCGTTGCGCGCGAAACCGGCCCGGTTCCCTAGCTTGCGGTTGAGGGTGAATGTGATGATCTTGCATCCGCTGCGCGCGGCCCAAGCTGCCGCGATGGCATCGCACCCCTTGTCCTGGGCGGTGGTGGCGAGGATCATCGTAGGAATGCGCGCGCGGATATCGTCCAGCGCAGTGTAGATCAGGCGGTGGTCCTCCCACATCTGCCCTCCCGAAAACAGGACGATCGGGCCCTGTGGCGCCTTCTGATCGATCTGACGCTTGCGACGGGCGGCGAGGAAATCAGTGGCCGCAATCACTGATGCGGTGCGCTTCGAGGATGTCAGCGATGCCCGCGGCGACGACCAGGGCCTGCCGGTTTCCGCGCGGAATGTCGCGGCGGCATAATCCCTCATGCAGGCGACCGCGTCCTGCGTCTCGTCGAGTGATTGGCAAAGTAGCTGCGCTTCCTCCAGCTCCACTGTGCCGACCTCGCTCCCGTCTGCCTGCTCGATAAGCCGCTTGACGTTTTGCGCAGCCTTGTCGGCCTGCCCTTCGATCTGGCTGGCGACCCTGTGGAAGCTGTGCACAATCCCCCATGCGATCTGGTCGGCAATGCCCTCCAGCCGCGTGTCGCGCAGGACATCGAAGAGCGTACGGACGACCATTTCGGTCGCCTGTGCCACCACCTCGGCATCCGGCATCGGCGCGTCTGTTGCATCCTCGCCCGCTACGATGCGGTAGCGATCGGTAGTTTCCACAAAGGCTTCGGCGAATAGATCCAGGGCTGCGTCATGGCTGAGCATTTTGGTCATCGGAACCTCCTTCTTCTTCAAGAGGCTCCCCTCCCTGCACGGGCTCCGAGCGGCGGGGTCAAGGATCGCGAAGCGACCGCGAAGCGGCGCTGGGGGTCACGATTTTCTTTGGCGGCACACCATTCAGGCGATGGCGCGGGAGGACAGTCCCGCCAAAGAAAATGGTGGGGCCCCGGCGTCCTTGAGGCCGACGCGGTCCCGTGCCAAAATAGGCAGTCGTTGAGAGAGAATTTTTCTTGAAGTGACCTCTCGACCTGGAGCTTTCTTCCTTTCCGCCTGACCTGCCGGTGGGCGTTAAACCTCCCACGGTTCTGAATGAAAAAAGGGACCGGCAGCGGAGTGCGCTACCGATCCCTTCAGATTAAGCCGCCGGCCCTCCCGCCCTCATGAAGGCGGAAGATAGGCGTCATAGGGGTTGCCCTCAGCTAAATGACCAAAGGGCGTCATGACATAGGCGCTGCCGTCTCGACCTACGGCGCAGATGACGTATCGGGGCTCGCCAGTCGCCACGTCCTGACATTCCATCAGCGCGAGAGTTTGATCGGCTGCCGCGCGCAGGAGCGTCTTGAAATTATCCCTGAGATAGTCCGGGATCGCCATATCCACCTCCCGTCAATGAACAGGGCGCCGACGGCTGAGTGCCATCGCTCCGGTATCGACACATTGATCGACCTTTCGGAATGCATGGATCGGAATGTCGGCCTGACGCAGGAGTTGATAGAGGTTCGCCTGGATGCCAGATCCCTCGCACAGCAGCGCCTCGACGGGCTTCAGGTCAAGGATCTTGCGGTTCCGGGTGAACGCTGTTTTGCGCCCCGATCCGTAGAGACCGTAGACGACGACCGGAACCCCGATTTCGGGGCGCGCGGCCCAGGCCGCCGCGATCTGATCGACGCCGCGCCGCTGACCGGTGGTGACTAGCGTCATATGCGGTACCCGGACCTTGATCGCGTCGAGCCGATCCCAGATCTGCCTCCAGTCATGCCAGTCGGCGGGTCCCGTCACAACGACGATCGGCCCCTGGGGCATGTGCCTTTCTCGCGTCGCAAGTTGCCTGGCACGAAGGAAGTCCAGCGCCGCAATCTGGCTCGCGCTTGATGCCGACGATGCCCTCGTCCCGCGCGCCGGCGACCAGGGCCAGCCCGACTGGGCTCGGTACATTTCAGCGGCATAATCGCGCATGCATTCGATCGCCTGACGCTGCTCGGCGGTCGACTGGCAAAGGAGCTGCTTCTCCTCAAGCGCTGTCGTGTAAACTTCGCTGACGTCGGGGTTGCGGGCAAGATCGCCCACCTCCCTGGCGAGGCTATCTTCGCGCTGGTGGAGTTTTCCGGCAACAAAGTGGAAGCTGTTGACGAGGCCCCAGCCGATGTCGGCAGCGAGCGGCTCCAGCCGCGTTCCCGTGAAGAGATCGAAGATCGCGGCAATGATGCCCCCGCATTCCGCCTGAGCGGCGAACGGCTCGGGCATCTCATGCTCGCGAGGTTCCTCACCCGGTTCGACGATGGACAGGCTGAGCGGGTCGCCAAAGGCAGCCTGAAATTCGGGGGTGGCCGTCATCTGGGCGTAGAGGGTCGGCAGATCGGCGAAGCGATCGACGCTCGCGCGGAAATTCGTAACCATGGCACTTCCCTTTCATTATGAGGGAGATCAGGACGAAAAAAGGCCGGGAAAGCATGGTGCTTTCCCGGCCTCGTGTTGCGGATTTGAATCGGTCAGTTGGGGAACTGCTCGTCATAATCCGAGTGCATCATCAGCGCGCCGTCGGCGTCTGCGGTGCTTGCACCAAAGCCGCCGCCAGCCCCTTGGCCCTCGGTCGACCGCTCGGGACTGTCCTGCGCAGCGCCGAAATCATCGCGCATCTCGGGCCGGCGCCAGGCTACCCGATAACCCTCGGCATCGGTGCCGAACAGGGCGATCGGCAGCGGCTCGTGGAGGCTCGGATCGTCGATGGAGCCTTGCAGGAAGCTCTCCCCGGTCTTTTTGGCGGTTGCTTCCCAAAGGGCACCGACCTGTACCCAGCGGCGGCCGACATTGAGGGCGACAACTTCGAACACCGGTGCACGCTCATGCATGCTCTGCACCGGGCGCAAACCGACCATGGGGAGGTCGATCGTGCGGGTGGCGATATGGCCCTGAAGACGACCCTTCACAGGCTTGATTTCACCGATATTCATGACTTCAACTCCTTGGATGATGCCACTCTCGACCATTCGAAAGCGACACCTTCCAAAATCCTCCTCCCCTCTGTTTCCTGCGCTCTCACCGCGCGCCGCCGTGTGAGCAGCATGAGAGGTCTGCGGCATCCACCACCGCTCCTGCGCTTTCACGTCGGCGCGGCGGAGGGAAAAGGACGATATCTGCTGGGATTGGACACGTCGGGCGGAAAAGCGGAGCGAGAAGGCCACCGAAGAAGGATGGATGGACTTCGCATGGCTGCGCCTCAGCATGGCGCCTCTCTGTCACGAAGTCAGGAGATCTGGATCTCTGGAAGGCCGAGCCAATCAGCCAATATTTGCAATTCGACCAATAGGGCGTCGCGCGCTCCATCCGGCGCCCCGACTTCCATATGGATGGAGTGGATAATCAGCCGTCCGGATTTCCGATCAGCCTTGAGGTCGGTGCGCGCGACGATCCGGTCTCCAAGAAGAAACGGCAGATCATAATAGCCATGGGTTCGCTTGACGGCTGGTGTGTAGATGCCGATCCGATAATGGAAGTCGAAGAGCCGTTCCGTGCGTGATCGCTCCCAGATCAGGGGATCGAAGGGCGACAGAAGCGCCGCAGAATTGATCCGACGCGGCACCCTGGCGTCCCGGTGCAGGTAGGAAAGGCCGGATGCGCCTTCAATCCTCACCGGCAGCAGGACAGCCTCCTCCTGGAGGTCGGAAATGGTATCGCGTGCCTCATCGGGCTTCAATCGAAAATAGTCCCGAAGCTCACTCGCCGTTGCGATGCCGAGCGATCTCGCCGACCGCTCGATAAGCGCGCGCTGGGCAGCAGCGGGTTCTGGCGTCGGCAACGCCAGAATGTCCGCCGGGATGACACGTTCGGTCAGATCATAGACCCGCTCGAATCCACCCCGGCGGGTCGCGGTCGTGACATGTCCTGACCAGAAGAGCCATTCGAGGATCTGCTTGGCTTCACACCATTCCCACCAGCCGGCACGGCTGCGCCCTCCTTCAAAATCGCCCGCAGCCATCGGCCCGTCGGTGCGAATGCGGTCAAGAAGCGCCAGCGCCTCCGCGCGCCGCTCGCCCGCGAAAATCCGCAGCCCCATCCAGCCGGCTTCGCCACGATCAGCCTTCGCCATGCGCCAGCGAAGCGTCGGATGCAGGTCTAGCGGTAGGAGCGACGCCTCATGCGCCCAATATTCAAACAGGCGCCTCTTCGCGTGAGGCCCCCATGCGGCATGGTCCAGCCAATCGCGATCATAGGCTCCAATGCGCGAGAAGGCTGGCAGATAATGAGCGCGGGCGAGCACATTCACGCTGTCGATCTGATGGAGACCAAGCGCGCTCGTCGTGCGTGCAAGGGCCGATTTCGTGGGAACGCCAAGGCGCGCCTTTCCAAAGCCTTGGGCGGCGAGTGCGATGCGCCGGGCCTCGGAAAGGGATATCGTGTCAACCATGAGCGACGAGACTTAGTCGACGAATGCGGCTAACTTCAACATTCTGAAATCGCTGGCGCTGCCCGATCGGGGCACCGTATCAGGGGGACAAGGAATAAAGGGGAGAGCCGGGCAGGTCACAATGGCTGGCTCAATCCCCCCATGCTGCGCCTCGCCATGCCGGTCTTACCGGCGGCACCTCTCCAGATGATGTTGTCGGCGCGACAGCAGCAGAGCATGGCTACGCTGGTCCGAGACCAAAAAAAAGGCCGATCCGAAGACCGGCCATTTAATTTTTAGGAGAGGATGCCTGAAAGGCACACCCCGTATCCGTCGAATTCGGATTTGCTGCAAGTGCGAACGGGAAATTCATGATTGCAAAATATGCAGTTAGCGCGAGGCTGCCACTTTCCGTAGCGTAACGATCCAAGCTTCATCGCCTGAATGTGCTAATCCGTCTTGGCGGGCAGCAAAGGCGATCTTATCGACTTCGTTATGAGTCGCCCGGATATGAGCCTCGCCGTCGTCGGCGCCATCCATGATAATAAGGATCGCAGCAACCGGCTATTCGAAATCCAGCTCTGCGCTCCTGGCGAGTCGGTCGATCTTGTTCCGGAGCCCAAAAATCCCTTTGACCCGTCCGCTATCGCCATATTCAGCGTGCGCGGCATTCAGATCGGCTATGTGTCCGCGGAGCGATGCGGCTGGATCGGCGCGCGCATGGCACAGGGCGAAGAAATTCGCGGGATATTCCAGGAAGCCGTCAAGGGCGGCGCGATCATCCGCATCAGCTTCAGCGGCGAAGATCCCATCCTGCCGCCTCCCCGCCCGGCAAAGGTCGAAAGAGCAGATGCCGAGGGGGATAGTGGTTTCTATCCGGACTTTATTCCACCCGACGATTGAGATGGTAGAGGACTATACACCGGCGGCGTTCAGCGTCTCAAGCACCGTCTGGCGATAGCCGTCCCCGAATAGCCGCAGATGGACCAGTAACGGCCAGAGCCGGTAGATCGCCTGGCGTTTCTCCCAGCCCGGAGCGAGACCGCACGCCTCGTAAAAAACCGCAGGTGGACGATCGAAAAGGCTCAGCATGGCAAGGTCGACCTCACGGTCGCCATGATAGCAGGCGGGATCGATCAGCGCGGTGACATGGTCGTTAGCGACAAGGATGTTTCCACCCCATAGGTCGCCATGCAGCAGCGACGCAGCCGGGCGCGCCGGCAAGAGGTCATCCAGCCTGTCGGCAAGGGCGGCGACCCGTTCACCAACATGCCTGTCGACGAAGGGAATATGGCAACGAAGGCGGTTGGCAGCCCAGAAGGCAGGCCATGCGTCCGCGCGGTTATTGACGATTTTCACGGTACCGAAGGCATAGTCATGGACCCAGCCATAACTCTCACCCAGCATTCCATGGACCTGGTCCAGTATCTCGGCGAGGTGCACCCAGGATCTCGACAGCTTACCTCCTGTGGGCATGTCAGACAGGAGAAGCAGGTCTCGCTCGACGCCAAGGATTTGCGGCACCGGCGCGCCGGTTCTGCCAAGCGCACGGAGCATCGCAGCTTCCGCGTCGGCGAAGACAGTCTCCTTGGCGATGACCGTCTCGCCATCGGCGATAAACAGCCGCTTCACAGCAGAAAGATCGCCTCCGCTCAGTGGCTCGGCGCGAAGGATTTTGCGCGACAGAAGTTGCGCTGCGCGCGTGCGGGTGAAACTCATAGATTTGGTCCGGTACGTGTCGTGCACGCAGAATGCTAGGCGTCGAAGGCTGATGTCGCGGAATAGCCGTCGCGTCTCCATCTCGCTGTCTTACAGTGAAATCTGGAAGCCGCTCCTCGTGCGAACAACTTTCATGATCAGCCTGCCGAGCGAGGAGAGCGGAGGGAAATGGCAGGCATTACCACACAATATGACAGCATCACCCTTTTGCCTCAGGGTCCTGCGCATGTCGTAACTGCCGCGCAATTTCGACAATCTCGCGGGCGCGATCAAGGCTTCCCGGCGGCAACTCGCGATATCCCTGATCATCGACCGGCAGACTCTCTATTTCGTCGAGGATTTCTGCGGATTCGATGAACAATGCCCTCAACTCACTATTAGTCATAGCTATACTCCAGAACCGTATTCTCCATTAGACATCTCCCCTCGAGACAAAGATCGGTCTCCTCGTCAACATCAGTGCGTAAAAAGTTGGCCGGCTCGATCTCGTTGCAACCGCCGAAAGCGAGGCGTCATCGTCCATCAGGCTGGTAACGTCAGCCCCCTGACTTCGGCATCGCGAACTAACTTCCTCCCCACGGAGTCAGCAGTCCAGATTGGTGAGGCGAACCATGATATGTGGATCGCCGCTGCCGCCCGCACCAAGCTCGGCGCGGCACAGCGCAATGATCCTGTCCCATATGTGTGCAGGCATGTCGCTGTCGCTGCCCTCACCCGATAGGCTTGGGTCAACCAGAACTACGACATCTGACCATTCATCGGGATCGCCGGACTTGTGCCATGTGAATTTTGGCCGGTCGTCCATGAGCCATCGGCGGAAGGCGGGATCCTGGAAGATGTCGGGTGCGTTAAATGACAGGCTCCGCCCAGCAGTCACATCGGCACGTTGCCTTACCGGCGATATACGGCCCGCGCTTTCGCCGCTCGCGCTAGGCAAACCCGACGCCAATGCCTGTGAGAGCGCTTTGCCAGTAGACTGAATTTTCACCCGATCAGCGAAGATCGCGCAATAGCCGCCGCCGAACTCGCCCGGACGTGGCCGGGAGCAGGTGACGGCCCATTCAAAGCCAAGGGGTTCGCGAGCAAGCGTGGCCTGACAACAGCGCTGGATGATCTGGGCAACGCTCCATGGCTGAAAATCTGTGGTCCCCGAAATGAGCGCGGCACAATGCGCAGGGTCTTCAAGACCATTTCTCCCGCTGAGCTCTGCGCCGAGCGACGGAAAGAGCGGATCGTCGAACAGGGCGAGCAGGCCACTCCAGTGGTCGTCCCCATCCGTCGGCGGAAAAGCCGCGAGGAATTCGGGGCTGGGATCGTCAGGCTCGAACTCTGCGTCGAGATTGGCGCATGCGAGGAAGGCCTCTTCAAGCAGCGCCATCTCGGCGTTGGTACAGCGGATGACGAAGCTCGCAGAAATGAATGTGTCTGCCATGGTGCCAGGTCCAGTCAGATCAAAAGTGAGAGGGGGCCGCCGCCGCGCCGATGAGGAAACGGAGCTTCGCCCAGGCTGCCTCTTCACCAGAGCGCACTCCGCGATTGAGACCGCGCGCGTAGAGGCGGAAAGCGATCGCGGCCATCTCCGGCGTGGCTGTGGCCGGGATGAATTCGAGAAAATTCTGCTCGTCGTCCCGAAGCTCAAGCATATCGGCGTGGCTCAGCAGATGCGTGAGGGCCACGCGCGCCGGCGAGTTGAGTTCGGCGAGTCGCGCATTGAAGCGCTGAACAAGCGGATCATCGGCGGGGAAGTCAGACATGATCAAAACTCCAGCAACGAAGAGCCGTCCCAGCCCCCGTCAGCGGGCCGCCGTCTCGGGACAGATCGAGGCAGCAGCCACACTGGGCACGAGGCTGGGGGCAAAGAGGGAGGGACGACGCGCGAGGACCGGCGACCTGAGAAGTGATCAGGGGCTTGCTTCGCCCGACGTCCACCAAGCGGCAGCTGCCTCATCGACCGATTGGTGGAGACAATTGTCGAAGCAGAAGCGCTGAAACTCGGGTCTTTCACTCAGACCCGCGACATTAAGCCTTGCTGCCAGTTCAGCACTGAAGGTCTCGAGCGGCGTGGCATCGCTTGCCGGCACCCATTTCGCGAGCTCGTCGCTCTCTGACCCGCAAAGATCGCATATCGTGCATTCATAGCTGTCGGAGAGATCCCATTTCTGGGTCTCGACGTCCCAGCGCACGCAAGCGTCGCGAACGAGCGTATCTGAGCCGCAGCGGCTGCAAACCGGCTTCACGGCCCCCTCGCCCGCCCCCGGAGGGGGCTCAGTTGGATCAGGCGGCAGGAATTCAATATCGTAGCTGAGGTTTGGAATGCGTTCGTTGAAATAAGCGCAGTTTTCCGCCGCCTCGCGGATTGCGGCCCAGACATCGTCGCCCGCGCGTGTCTCAACGCGCATCGACTCCGTGGCGAAGACATCGCCGTCGCAATAATAGGTAATCCGCACATTATAGGCGTGCGTCATCGTTGGCGTGGTTGCCATGCTCATTCTCCTGGAAAAATGAAGATCGTCGGCAGCTTGCCGACATGATGCGGGTTAGCGGGCGCGCTCGAGAAGCTTGCGAGCCTTGCCTTCGAGTTCGAGCCTACCGTCCTGATGGGGCCGACTGCGGGCGACCGCCGTGATCCCCTGAACAAAATCATAAACTGAGGCAGGCGGGTGCCCCTCTTCCGCGAGGACGGCGGCAATGATCTTTCCGGTCTCAGCCTTGGAAAAGCCTTCCTTGCGCAGGAAGCTCTCGCGATCCTCGTCCTTGCGTGCCACCACGGCAGACCTGGCCGCGGTGATGCCATCGATAAAGGACCGGGGGGAACTGTCGGCAAAATGGGCTAGCGCCGGCGCCGCCTCGTGGGCGAAGCGGTTCGCCGCGAATTTCGAGTGGCGGATGTTGATTTCCTGGAAGTTCTCGACGCCCCATAGATTGCGGTTTTGACAGACGGCGCGGAGGTAGAAGGTCGCTATTCCCAATGACTTGGAACCGACCTCTGAGTTCCAGCAATAAAATCCGCGAAAATAAAGATCGGGATCGCCATTGGGCAGTCGGCCCGCCTCGATCGGATGGAGATCGTCGACGAGAAACAGGAAAACGTCGCGGTCGGAGGCATAGAGGGTTGTCGTGTCGCTGCTCACATCGACATGCGGATTGTAGGTCATGGATCCCCAGTCGAGGACGCCTGGCACCTTCCAGCGCGTGTCGCCCGTGCCGTTACCCGCGATCTTCATCACCGCGCCAACCAGTTCATGATCCCAGATCCGGCCGTAATCAGGTCCGGTGACGGCGCGCAGCTCGGTGCGACCATCGCTCGTCTGCAGCATCTTCACATGCTCGCCCTGATGGCGGATCAGGCCATGCTGGAGATTGATGCCGGCAAGGGCTGCTGGAAGTTGGCGCAGATAGGAAGCCGGCGCGCCGACCAGACTGCAGAGCTGGCCGAAGGACCAATTGGTCGGCGCGACGGGCTCTTGGTCTTCCGACAATATAAGGGAAAGGCGCTCGGGCTCGTCGCTACGGGCTTCGACGCGAACCGTCCGGCTTTCGACGATACGGGTCGTGGCGCGCTCCGCCCGGGTCCGAACGCTTTCATAGAGGTCACCCAGAGAAAGATAGCGCTCGTCCTGCGGCCGACTGAACCATTCTGACGACACGCGCGAGATGTTTTTCCCGCGCGAAACATCGACCCGGTAGGGGCGCGTGGCAGCGCTCTGAGATGCAGTGATTGCGGTCATGGAAACCTCCAGAATTGGATGGATGGCGATCCGGTGGGCCATTCCCCAACCTTCGCCATCCCATCCTCTCCCCCTCCCTCCTGCCGTCCCAGCAGGCCTGGCTAGGAGGGTGTTCCTGCGTCCATTGGCAGGGTTTTTAACTCGACACTGACGAGGCCATCGGTCGCCAGTATTGAGATCGCCTTGTCCTTGGGCAGCAGCCATCGGAGATGTTTGGCGACAACCAATTTGCAGCGTTCGATAAGCGCTGCATCCTCGTCATGGAGATGCCCGATCGCGAGCAACCGGGCCTCAAGCATGAAATTCTCTTCCTGAGTGTCCCAGCTGTCAGCGTCTCGATCCCCAGACGGATCAAAGCAGATGGCCTTTAGCAACTCGCTCAATTGCTCGGCGTCAGCCGCACTGTCGCGCGTCAGGAAGATCGCGGCGTCTTCGAGACCATAGGAATAGCAGGGATCATAGGCGACGAAGTGATCCATCGGCAGCTTCACGAAGCCATCGAGTTCGCCGCCTCGCTCCATGGCGATCTCAGCCGTGATCGCTTCGACGCGCCCGCTTGCCAGGTCCGGATGGTCGGTCAGATCGTCATAGCGATGCTCACCGCCGGCTGCGGCAATGATGAAGGCGCAGTTGCGCAACCGGGGAAGGTCATCATACCAACTATAGCCGGCAAAATTGGGTTCGGGTTCGACAAGGATTTCGGAAAATCCGCTGTTCGAGCGCAGCGCCCTGTCGAGCGGCTGGGCGATTTCCGGCCCAAATTCCGGCATGACGCAAGCAGCCGAGGCTTGCACCAAATCGCCCAATAAGGTCGCACCCTGTTCCGCGCGGGCGGGCTGCCAGCGGTAAAGCCTGTTGTCAGCTTCGGTTAGCCTCACGCCAAGATCAGCGGCTTCGCGCCAGTCGTCGAAGGACAGGCAGTGTGATGCCGATCTCTCTATGGCCCGGTAGATCGCGGTCTTCGCGGCTGTGCGCAGCTCCTCCAGCGCGGCATTTTCGACCATTTCCCTTCTGGCCGGGAGAACTAGGTGCAATTGCGGGGCGTCCTCGATGTCAATCCGCACGGACCAGGAGACCGCCGACCGGCATTCGGTGACGCGGGAAGAAGGGACGCGACGAGGACGCCGTGGAAGTTGAGGCCCTCAAGCGGTCGGGGCTGCGAGCGCGTCTTGAACACGCCGATACGACAGCCCAGCGTGGTTTCGATATGCTAAGCGCCCTCAAGCCAATCCGTTCGAGGGAGCGCCTCTCCATCCAGCGTGACGGGCAGCGGGAAATAGAGGGCCGTCTTTGCCACCGCGAAACCAAGCTCATTTTGCCAGGCTGCCGGAAGGTCGAAACTGATCGCCGTTCCCCGCTCAATGGAACAGGATGCCAGCGAGACGGGATTGCTGGCTTCCCAGTCCTCCGCCTCGATAAGAAGCTTCCATCCCGCGCAATGGCGCGGCGACCAGGATCGGATCTCAACCTGCCTTCCGGCAAGGCTGAATAAGCCCATACCGGCGGGATCTTCGCGACGAACAATCTCGGCATCCCATCCGGAGTGGCCCAGCGTCACAAGCGCCGCCGGCTCGTCGATCCCGATGCCGTCATCGGTGACGCTTAGCCGAACAGTAGGTCCGTGCCGTTCCGTCGAGAGTGCGATCGACGTCGCTCCCGCGCGGCGGGCGTTCTGGAACAGCTCATTGAGCACGTCATAGAGCGTGCCATTGAAGAGACGGGTGACCTTCGTGATGGCAGCCGGGGCAACCGACGTTGAGACAGTGGTGAGACGGGTCATGGCGGAACTCCGCTGGAACGCAGCCATCGACAGCTGCGCCCGGCCCTTCCCCCTTTCCTCCCGTCGGCTCAGGCCGCCTTGTCGGACAGGGCGGCGAGCTTGCCCCACTCCACGCCTGTCCGGCTGATCTGCTCGACGATGGTCGTGGCTCGATCAGCCGGAATGAACAGCCTGGTCTTGTACGCAATGATCTCGGTGAAGCAGCCGATCGATTTCAGCCATTCGCGCCGCGATGCCGGAAAATCCCGGATTTCCAGACGCCGGCTGTCGTTCACGAATGCCCGGATGAGCCTTGCGGGCTCCATGCCGGGGATTGCCACGCCCTCGCCGTCACGCGCCGCAACGATCATTTCCGAGGGCGACAAGGCGATCTTCATTGAGACGCTGAAGGCCGTGGCGACCTTCGCAAGGCCGCTCGGCGAGATGATCCGGCCGAGAATGGAGTTTCCATCGGCGTCAGCCACGCGCCAGACCCGAAGATCGTCGTCCGGCAGCTTGTTCCAGACCGGCAACAGCAGCCCGGTCGCCATATTGATCGTCTCGACATCGAGCTTCGAACGCGCTTCTGCGACCTCGGCGTCCCAGAGCGTTTCGAACTCGGCCTTGCCGATGGGCGACCAATGGCTCTCGACCAGAGCCCGATCGCGGATGCGCTCGCGGCCCGTAGGGCGCACAAGCTCCCACATGGTAATCGGCTCGCCCTCACTGTCCATGATCGGCCAGCTCGTCACCTGGAGCGCGACGCGGCCCGACTTGCCGTTGCGCAGCCAGCCTTCGGCTTCGTCGCCATGCTGGCGGATTAGTTGGGCAAAGCCGGTCGCTCTTCGGCGATAATGCAGCTCCAGACGGCTGAGGCGGGTTTCGGCGCCCGTGACGGGGTCTCGCCGCAGTATCTGTTCATCTAGGAGGATGACGCGCTCGGCCTGGATCGTCTCCACGCCGACATCGAGCCTGCCGGCCTCGCGCGCCGCATCGATCCGGGCCTGGATCAACGCCATATACTCTTCGAAGATCGCATTCTGCGTCTCGATACGAAGGGCGAGCAGGCGGTTGAGCCAGCGCTGGATCGGCGGGAGATCATCGAGCAGTCCGCCGGAGTCCTTGTCGAGCAGTTTGAGCCCGGTCATCGCGATGAAGGTGCTGAGTGAAGTGCTCGTCAATTTGCCGCGGTAGAGAAGATGATACCACTGGTTGAGAGCGTCGCGGGCGTAATCGCTCTCAAGATTGTCCGCCGGATCAAAGAGGTTCTGCCCCCCGGTCTGGCGTTGCCCGCGGGTGAGCGCACCCAGGCTGTCGAGACGGCGGGCAATCGTGCTGATGAACCGCCGCTCGCCGCGGCAATCGGTCGTGACCGGCCTGAAGATGGGGGCGCTCGCCTGATTGGTGCGGTTGGACCGGCCAAGACCCTGGATCGCGTTCGATGCCCGCCATCCCGGTTCCAGCAGGAAGTGAATGCGCCGCCTGTCGGATGACTTGCAGTTTCGGTCGGCATGATAGCTGCGCCCTGTCCCGCCGGCGTCGGAAAAAACCAGTATCTGCTTTGCCCCGGACATGAAGGCTTCGGCTTCGACAATATTGCTCCTCGCCCCCCGACTTTCGATCTTCTGCCGCCCGTTTCCGTCGACCACGAGACGCCGCGAACGGCCGGTGACTTCGGCGACCGCATGGGTGCCGAAGTGCCGGATGATCTCGTCGAGCGCAGAGCCGATCGGCGGGAGGGCGCAAAGCTCTTCGATCATTGCGTCGCGAAGTGCGAGCGCCTGCTGGCAGAAGACAGGATTGCCCTCCGCGTCGACCATCAGTTCGGAGCGCTCGACATCGTCGCTCCCCTTGATCACCTGCATCATGCGGACCGGAAAGGCGGTCTTGAGATAATCGATCATGGCTTCCTTGCAGTCCGCCATTATCTCGAGCGGAGCGGCAGGAGGCTCGGATTTGCGTCGCTTTGTCATGATTTCACTCCAGATAATTACGGCTCCTCCAACCAAACTGGTCGAAGGAGCCGTATTCGACAGTGCCGATGACTTGGTGGCCATCGTCAGTGCATCGCGGCGCATTCGGCACCGAATGCGCTACTTCTGAAGCGCCCCCTCCACTCTCGCTGCCATCACTCTGGGAGGAGATGATCGGGGCGAATCGCCGGATTGTTCAGTGAGATCAAAATGACCAACCTGCGGTCTGGATGAGAAGCCATACACCGATCACTAGGAACAATGCTGCGGCGATCATGCGCACGATCTTCAAAGGTACATATTTCAGCACTTCGTGGCCAAGGAACACAGCGGGGACATTCGCCAACATCATTCCCAAAGTCGTACCGGTCGTAACGGCGATGACATCATGGAACCGAGCGCCCAGAGCGATGGTCGCAACCTGGGTCTTGTCCCCCATCTCCACGAGAAAGAAGGCAATCAGCGTCGTCAAGAAGGCGCCGAACCGAGCAGGCTTCTCCTGATCTTCATCGAGCTTGTCCGGGATCAGCGTCCACGCGGCCATCGCGATAAAGGAAGCTGCAATGGCATAGCGGAACCATTGCCCATCCAGGATTGATGCAACTTCTGATCCGACCAGTGCCGCCAAGAAATGATTGGCAACGGTCGCGGCAAATATGCCACCGACAATTGGCAGTGGTTTACGAAACCGGGTTGCCAATACGATTGCCAGCAACTGTGTCTTATCGCCGATCTCGGCCAACGCCACGACCGCTGTCGAAGTGAGTAATGCTTCCATGTATAGTCTCCGGGCCAGGCGGCAGTAACGAACCAACAGACATCGATCTCGCCGCCCAGCCCTGAGCGGAGAATCGATGCCATTGGTCTCGCCCAAGCGGTCTCCCGCTTCCCTCGCGCCACGGCCTCTCGACCGAGTATGTTGACGCGGGGGCCCGCTCGATCGAGCGACTGGCTACTCCCCAGATGACAGCGGCGATCTAGACGCATGCATCCCACCGCACAACCTTGAAATGCGGATGCCTTAGCGCTGCTCGACAGTCAGATGAGCAATCTCGTGAACGACAGACAAGCGTGATCGTACCGCTTCACCGGTCATCCCCGCAATCGACACGATGGCAGCGTGGGCACCGGGTCCAACTCGCCAAACGTGCAGATCAGTGATCCGTGCCCCTCCGGATTCTTCAAGGATCTCGCGAATCTCGACTTCAATCTCGGTCTCATGGGCATCTAGAAGCACGCTGGCAGTATCGCGCATAAGCGACCAGGACCATGCAGCAATTACGATTGCACCGACAATGCCCATCACCGGATCGAGCCAAGTCCAACCGAGATAACGCCCACCCAGCAAAGCAGCAATGGCAAGCACCGAGGTCAGCGCATCGGCGAGAACGTGGACATATGCTGACCGCAGGTTGTTGTCGTGATGATGGCCATGGCCATGGCCGTGGTGATCATCGTGTTCATGCACGTGACCATGATCGTGCCCGTGATGATGTCCACCGCCAAGAAGCATCGCACTTGCCAGATTTACCAAAAGGCCAACGACCGCGATGATCGTAGCTTCGGAAAATGCAACGGGACGGGGGTCAAGCAGACGCTGAACGGATTCCACTGCAATGCCGAATGCGACCAGGCCCAGAACAAGCGCGGAAGCGAAACCGGCGAGATCGCCAACTTTGCCCGTGCCGAACGAATATCGACGGCTGTTCGCGTGCTTGCGAGCATATGAATAGGCAATCGCAGCCACGCCCAGCGCGCCAGCATGTGTTGCCATATGAAAACCGTCGGCAAGCAATGCCATCGAGTTGTAAACGGCTCCTGCGAGTATCTCGATTACCATCATCCCTGCCGTCAGGACTACGACCCAAATGGTGCGTCGAGCGTTGGTGTCGTGGGCCTCGCCCAAGAAGACGTGATCGTGGGTTAGCTCGTCGAGCTCAGCGTCAAGGGACATATTCTGAGTTCCTATTTTGCGTAACGGCGGATCGCCGCGATCAGTTCGTCGGCCGCTTCAGCGCGCGCGGCATCGCTGAGACCGGGCCGAGCCAAATGTTGCTCGATGTGATCACTGAGCAGTTCGTCCATTAGTCCGCCTACGGCTCCGCGGACCCCCGCGACTTGATGCAGGATCTCACCGCATGTGGTCTCGTTGGTAATCGCCCTCTCGATAGCGGCGACCTGACCGGAAATCCGCCGCACCCTTGCGAGGAGGGCATCCTTGTGGGACTTGATGTGTGCCATATAGGATACCCCCCTATCCTATATGGCACGGTCATGAAAGTATCTTGCGATGCAATCATGCATTGCGGCTCCCGCACTGACGGCGAACGTCGGTGAGCATGGTGATCAAGGCATCAGTTGGTGGCTTAAAGTGCCCGGGCTTGATGGCTGGGGCGCTGTGGGTAGCAAGAATCTGTAGCTTCTCCTCGGGATCAGCTCGCAAATAGGTCTCGGTGCTTTGGATGCTGGCATGGCCAAGCCACAACGCGACCTTGCGGATGTCCCCGGTCGCCGCGAGCGTGTGCATTGCGCAGGAATGACGCAGCACGTGGGGCGTGACCCGCTTGCTATGGATCGACGGCTGTTTTGCTGCGGCAGTCTTGACGTGTTCGGCCAAGCGGAATGCGAAGCCATCGCGGGTCAATGGCTGCCCGTTCGCATTGAGGAATATCTCGGTTGCCTGCACTTGCGGGCGGATCGCCAGCCAGGCGCGCAATGCGAACTGTGTCTCCTTCCATAGCGGCAAGACCCGTTCGCGGCGGCCCTTGCCCATGATGTGCACGGTGGACAGCGAGCGGTCGGGGAAATCGCGCAACTGCAGCGACACCAGTTCCGACACCCTGAGCCCGCCTGCATAGGTCAGATGCAGCATCGCGCGGTCACGGGTGCCGAGGCGTGTCCGGGGATCAGGAGCATCGAGCAATGCCTTAATCTCGACCCGGTCGAGGTAGTCGATCAGCGCCTTGTCGGTCTTCTTGGTCGGAATAGCTCGAACGCGAAGGGCTTGGTCCAGACAGGCTGGAAGCCGATACTCGATGTACCGGAAGAAGGATCGGATCGCGGCGAGTCTGCCATTGCGCGTGCGCACGCAACTGCCACGTCCGGTCTCGACATGGTCCAGGAAGGCCATGATCATGTCTGTGCCGAAGTCTTCGATCTCGAGATCCGTCGGGCGACGCTTCAATCGATCGGCGGCGAACTTTACCAGCAGAACAAAGCAGTTGGCATAGGTCTTCACCGTGTGCGGGCTGACTGCGCGCTCCCGCGGAAGATGTTCGCGCAGATATGCCGAGAGATGGGGTGCAAGGGCCGTCATGCCGCTTCTCCCAGAAAAAGTTGTTCGCTCGAGGCAGCAATGTCGCGCAGCAGCACCGGAGTGGCTTCGAGATACCAATAGGTGTTGGCGACCGAGGCGTGTCCCAGATAAACGCTGAGCCCCGCCATGTGATGCGCCACGGCTTCCCTGTCCGGCGAACACGACTCCAGGGAGCGCACGGCGAAAGTATGCCGCAAATCGTGCAGCCGCATGCCGGCTGTTCCGGTTGGTCCACGATATCCGAGCTGCCGTGCCAACCTCACGAACACGACATGGGCGCGCACCTTGTGGGGTGCTCGTCCTCGGATCGTGACGAAGAGGTCGTTGCCGGTAGCACCGAGCCTTGCCCGGGTGGAAAGATAGGCTTCGAGTGCCTGCCGGGTCGACGGCTGCAAGGCAATGAGCCGCTGCTTGCCAAACTTGCCATTGCGGATGATCAAGCCATCCTCGACCAGATCAGTGCACTGCAGAGCCAGCGCTTCGGATATCCGGAGCCCTGTCGCCGCCAGCAACCCAAAGAGGTAGTGGTACGTGAATGGGCTGATGGTGCCCCGTGGCGGCAAGTCCAACGCCGCCGTCATGATCGCTTGAACCTGTTGGGCTTCAATTATCGTCGGCGTTGGCCGCGGTCTTTTGCCCCGGCCGAATACGCCTGCAGGCGGGACTTCGTGTTGCAAATCCTCGGCGTGAGCGAACAGGCTGAAGTTGCGAACGGTGTTGAACCGGGTCTGGGCCACGTACTGCGATGTCGATGTGTGACACCAGTCGTAGATCCGCTGGATCTTAGTATATCGGTCACCGACCCCTTCGGCGAAAGCCGCGTAAAGGCGCAGCAATCGCTCCTGTTCCGCAAACTTCCGTCCCAGGCTCCGGTGCAGCGCCACGTATCTGGCAATGTGGGTGTTCAACATGGCAGGTCTCCTGGCCAGGGCTGCGCGATCTTCATGAGCATCGGCAGATCGACCTTGGCGTAGATGGCAGTGGTCTCGGGCGTGCTGTGGCGCAGGATGGTCCCGACGGACTCCAGGCCTGCGCCCGCGCGCAGCAAGTTGGTAGCAAGCGAATGCCGGAATATGTGCGACCCGGTCGGCACCCCATCGATTCCGCCGCGCTCTCGCGTGCGTGCGACGATCCCAGCAATCTCGGAGGGCGAGCGGAACGAACGGAACGGGGCTTGCGAGCGCAAGAACACGTGCTGATCGACGGACTTGGGGCGGGCCGCGACAATATAATCCAGGATCGCGTCGCCAACGTCTTGCTGCAAAGGCAGCCGGTCTGGCCGCCGCGTCTTGCCCTTCACTGTCAGATGACCGGAGCGCCAGTCGATGTCGTCGAGGCGCAAATCCCGGATATCACTGGCACGCAGGCCAAGCCTGGCGAGCAGGAGAATGATGGCCTTGTCGCGGACTTCCACCGGACGACCTGTCGGACAAGCCGCAATGATCTTCTCGATCGTTGCCGGGTCGACGTGGCGGGGTAGCGCCGAAAGGCGGTATCGCTGGACCGAGGGGATCGCGTGCAACAGCGCGGGCTGACAATCGCCCTGTACGATCAAAAACCGAATGAAGCTCCTTATGATCGTGACGAGCAGAGACGCGGAACCAGGCGTCTCCTTGCTTCGTCGTTCGAACGCGCGCCTGAGAGTGGCCGCATCCCATTGTGACGGCTCGCCCAACATGGGCATGAGCCGAGCGATCTCAGCCTTGTAGCGGCGGATCGTCTCTTCGCTGGCGCCGCGGTGCTGTAGAAGCCAGGCGAGGTATGCCGACATATGCGGGTCAGCATCGGTCACTGGCTGAATCGAACGGATGGCACCCTTGTGGCGCAGAAACTCGACGAAATGCCGAGCACATCGCCGCCGCCGCTTCGCCCCCGATGGAACTAGCTTGCCTCGCTTGCGCCAGACCGGACAGCGACAATCATGCACCGCGTACTGGCCGATAATCTTGTCGTCGACATCATCCCAGCGCCGCCTGGATATGCGGAGCCACGCGGCAAAGTGCTCGGCCTCCGACCGGTAGCTTTGCGACACTCCCGGAGCGAGTTGGAGATCGTCGATGCTATCCGAATAGTCGGCGAATTGGCGCCCCAGCTCGTCGATCCCGTCAGCGACAACGATGTGGCCCTGGTCTTCAAGAAACCGAATGAAACGCCGGACGCGCGCTGCAAGATCGGCTTTGTAGGCAGGTTCTTGCGCGCAGTAGCCTGAGCATCGGCATCGATGCTTCTCAAACCGGTGCGCAACCCCATCGTCGATCTCCCCGACTACAATCCCCCTCAGCTCCAGCCAGTGCAGGAAATGGCGGACCGCTGCGCCGTACAGGATCGCACGAGCCGATCCCTCGTCAACTGAAAGAGAGGAGAGGAATGCGGCGAGTAGGGCGTCGGGACTGGGCGGATCTTCGAACCTGCTCGGCGCAGGCCGAAACGACAAAAAAGAACTTCTTGGCATGGTGGTTCCTTCGACTTGTTGAGGTCGAAGGAACGATAATTATCTGGAGTGAAATCATGACAAAGCGACGCAAATCCGAGCCTCCTGCCGCTCCGCTCGAGATAATGGCGGACTGCAAGGAATTCCTGTAATGCTGAGGTCCACATTAGATATATTCGCGTGGAGACAACTCGATATCGAGCTGCGCGCGTTCATCCGCCGACAGGGTGGCAAGCCTTCTAGCCAGCATGGCTTCAGCGGTCGTCACGAGCTGGACGACGGCATGGTGCCCTGCCGCCACTTCGCTTGTGATCGCCTCGATCAGGCTTGGGATCTTCATCGCGATCAGCAACTGCGCGAAGAAGCGCTGTTTGGCGCTTTCGAACCGCGAGAGAGCCGATCCCTTGGCCTGGGCATTGAGCGACTTGTCCGCGAATCTGTCCACGATGTTGGTGAGGGCGAGGACCTCGTCGAGATTGCGATGGATGACGGCTTATCGCGAGGAAGCGGTAATGCGGAGGAGCGCGGCGTAACCGGCGAATTCCCATGATAGTGTGCGCAGTTGCTGCGCATTATATTGGTTGCGAACCTCGGCGGTCCCTGGACCAGCTGAGGAGGC
>NZ_JBHTLS010000111.1:0-35400 GCF_042678845.1 Sphingobium olei
GCCAAGCAGGCCAGAACCCAAAGGAGAAAACCACGGGTTGACCCACCCGTGACACCCGAAACATAATCCGCAGACGGGTCACTTCTCGATGGAAAACCCGGGTCACTTCTCAGTGGAAATCAACAGGTTGCGGCCTCCTTGGCCAAAATCCAAACCTTACTGCCGCAAAAGCGGTCCATCCCGTCGAGAGACGCGATGGACCCCGGTTATCGCCGACTTCGTTACTGTCGCTACGCGGACGACTTCATGATTGGGGTTATCGGTAGCAAGGAGGATGCACGAAGCGTGTTCGCCGAAGTCAGGGCATTCCTGACCGAGGCGCTGGCGCTCACGGTGTCCGAGGAGAAAAGCGGTATCCGCAAGGCGAGCGATGGAGCCGCCTTCCTTGGATATGAGGTCCGCACATATACGACACGCCAACGGGTTGTCCGGAGCCGACAAGGTTCCGTCAGCTTCCTTCGTAGGCCGCCGTCGGAAGTGATGCAGCTGCATGTCCCTTGGGAGAAGGTCCACGCGTTCGCTTCTGCAAAAGGTTATGGTGATCTGTCGGTGTTGAAGCCGCGTCATCGTAGCCTGCTGCTCAGCTGCAGCGACGTTGAGATCGTCCTAGCTTACAACGCCGAATTGCGGGGTTTTGCGAACTACTATGCTCTCGCCAAGGATGTGAGCTTCAAGCTGAACAGGCTTGAGTTTCTCCAGCGGTGGAGCTTGTTCAAGACCTTGGCCAGCAAGCACAAAACCAATGTGCGAGCGGTCGTGGCCCGCATGAGGACGGGGCAGGAATTCACCATCGGCTACGACGTCGATGGCCAGCCCCGATCGGTCAAAGTCTGGAAACTGGCTCATCTGAAACGTGATCCGGCCACCTCGTCCAGGATTGATATCCAGCCTTGGACGCAGGTGTTCACCCACTCACGTACGGACTGGGTTGATCGTCAGAATGCCAAGCAATGCGAGGCTTGCGGTCGATCCGATGTTCCGTGTCAGGTGCACCATATCCGGGGGATGGCCGATGTTTCGCACCGCGGTTTTGTCGTGAGAATGAAGGTGGCACGCGCCCGCAGGACGGTGGTCCTGTGCGAGCAATGCCACTGGGATACTCACAGAGGCCGCCTGCCCGATCTACGGCAAAGTGATGGTTCGTCACAGTGGAGAGCCGCATGCGGTGAAAGCTGCACGTGCGGTTCGGCGGGGGGATCAGGGCTGACTCCATGAGCAGCACCAATCCTACCCGACTGACCGAGTCGATGGGGCCGTGCGAGGACGGATGCCCCCAGCACATCCTCGGCCTGCTGACGCCGACCGACAAGGAGCACGCGCTCGACTGGCGTCGTCGCTGCGCCGAGAACCTGAAACGCCGCTCGCGCAAGATCGCAGACGGCGATCGGATCCGGCTGGAGCAGCCGGTCACCTTCTCGGACGGCCATGTCGGGCAGGAATTCATTGTCGAGAAGCAGGGGCGCCGAGTGACCCTTCGCGACCCGGAGACCCGCGGCCGCTACCGGATCAGCCGCCTCATGGAGCGGCAATGGCGGCTCGTGCCGACGACGAAGATCCACAAGACGATCTTTACCTGAGTCCTGCCGGTATCATGCTTTCCGAAAAGGATCTGACATGCTTGACCTGAGCACCGGCCTGTCACCCAAGCGTCTGCTCCTTTGCAGTCGCGAAAACGCGAACCGCGTCGCCTCCCGGCTGTTCGACGAGCGGCCGGGTCGCGTCAGCATCGTGTGCACCACCAATCCGATCCAGCCTTTCCGCGTCTGCACCTGGCCGGCGTTTGGCGAGCGCGTCGAAGTCGAGATGGTGCTTTGAAGCCCAGCGTTCTGATCGCCGGAGCGTGCTGACCAAGCTCACGCACGATCCGGCGCGCGCGGCGCTAAGAGTCGGCGTTCGCGCTCGCCAAAACGAGGAAGGCGGCGCCATCGCCGGCCTGTCGCAGGAGCCCTTTCGAGGCCTGAGGTACGAGCACCGACCTCCGCTCAGACGGATAAGGTCGGGTCGGCCAACCATGACGGGCCCTGCTCGAAGGCGGCGTCCAGCTTCACTATCGGACCGTCCGGCGCGTCGGCGACATAGGGGTTGGTGAGCGGCATCCGCGTCGCCTTCAGCCGCCCCTGCTCTCCCGCGACACGGCCGCGACGTTCGAGCAGATCCTCGAGCCATTCCAGATCGTCGAGCATCGCCACCACGCCGCGCCCGGCCAGACAGAAATAGATGCAACGCTGGAAGTCGTCGGCGCCGTCGTTGGCGAGGATCTCGGACAGCTTCCCCTTGCCGGCGGGGATGCCCTCATGAACCCAGCTCACCGCCTCGCGCAGTTCACGAACCGAATAATAGGCGTCCTCGACGTGCATCCCGATCGACGCGTTCGCGATCATGCGGCGCGTCGGCCGATTCTCGGAATCCAGCGCCGCATCGCGCAGCGTGATGTCGAGGTCGAAGCGCTCGCGGAACGGTGTCGTCGTCATGGCAAATCTCCTGCGCCAAGGAACATATCGTGAACGCGCCGACCCGTCAATATCACCACGCCCAAGGAGCCCGCTATGCCGATTGAGATCATCGTCGGGCTGCCGCACCTAAGCGAGGGACCGATCCTCGCCCAAGCTCGCGCATTGCAGCAGCCCGCGCTTATTTCCGCGAATGGATTGTCTCGCTGGACCGAGCGCCGCGGGTGGCGGGAATGGGACGGGTGGCGGCTTTCCCAGCTGAGGAATGCCAAGGGGCTGGCGGCGCTCTGCCTAGACTCGGCCGGATTCGTCGCGGCGGCCCGATACGGCGGTTTCCCATGGTCACTCGGCGACTATGTCGCGCTTGCTGGGGCCTACCCCTTTCGGTGGTGGGCGAGCGCCGACTATTGCGTTGAGGCAGAAATCGCTCGGGACCGCGAAGAGGTCATAGACCGCCTCTCGCGCACGATCCGCGCCAATCTAGACTGTCGCCGTCTCGCTCAGGATCATGGCATCGTCGACACCCTGATGCCGGTCATCCAGGGCCGCCGTCCGGAGGACTATGAGCGCTGTATCGCTGCGCTGTGGGGATCGCTGAAGCCCGGGTCGCTGATCGGCGTCGGCAGCATGTGCCGGAGAGACGTCCATGGTCCGGAGGGGGTCATCGCCGTCATCGACCATCTGGATCAGATATTGCCCAGGGGGGTCTGGCTGCACGCATTTGGCGTGAAGGGTTCGGCGCTGCCGTACCTGCTCCCATTCGAGCACCGCATCGCGTCGATCGACAGCCAGGCATATGGCATCAGCGCCCGAAAAGCCGCCCGCCAGGCCCGTGTATCCAAGAGCGACCGCTTCGTCGCCGACCATATGGCTCGGTGGGTGGCGGCACAGCACGCACGTCTCGCCAACCACCCTTTGCGCCTGCCGCACCATCGGCCTGCGGAACCCGATCCCGTCCCGGCGGACCCTTGGGAAACGGCGATCGCGCAGGCTCGAGTCGAGATCCGCGAGCTCATCGAGAGCGGGGATCTGGATCACGACGAGATGACGGCTCCGTGGATCGAGCAATGGGCGGCTGACATCTACCGCGAGCGGCTCGCCGGCTGATGAGAGGGGAGGTGGGCAGAAATGGGGTGAGCATGAGGCTCGCCAGAGTGAGGCGTCCATCCCCGACGGAGGTGCCCCGCTACCCTGCAAGGAGATCGGCCGTGACCGCACCCCAGCCCACCGGAACCACCATGGTCCCACTCGCCCGGATAGCCATCGGCTACAACCCGCGCCGCTATTTCGACAGCAAGAAGCACGACGAACTTGTCGCGTCGCTCCGGCTGCGCGGCATGCTTCAGCCGATTCTGGTGCGCCCGGCGGACGATGGCAAGGATCGCTACATCATCGTCGCCGGCGGGCGGCGGTATCGCGCCGCGCTCGAGGCGTTCGGTGCGGACGGCGAAGCGCCGGTCATCATCCGGGAAATGACCGACCAGGAAGCGCTCGAGGCGGCGATCGACGAAAACGATATCCGGGATGACGCCTCCGAAACCGAGCAGGCCGATGCCGCGGTCCGGGTCCTCGCCGCTTGCCAGAACGACCGCGGCGAGGCCGGTCGACGTCTTGGCTGGTCGCGCGCCAAGCTCGACCGCCGCCTCGCGCTGGCCAACCTTTCGGACGCGGTGAAGCTCGCGCTCGACAAGCGCCGCATCAAGGTCGGCCACGCCGAGCTGCTCGCCGCCGTGCCGGCGGACAAGCAGGACAAGGCGCTCGAGACTATCCTGGGAGCCGGCCTCGACATCGGGAAGACCCGCGACCTCCTCATGCGCGTAACCCAAAACCTTGCCGACGCCTGTTTCGACAAGTCCGAATGCACGACCTGTCCTTTCAACTCCGGGACCCAACGCGCGCTCTTCGAGACCCACGTCGACGATGGCCATTGCACCAACGCGGCATGCTTCCAGCTCAAGACGGACGCGGTCGAGCAGGCCCGTCAGGAAGAGCAGGATCGTTCCGCCGCAGCCGATGACACCCCCGACGAAGGCGACCTCGCCGAAGCTGATGAGGCCGAGGATCAGGAAGATGAGCGCGCGGACGGGGTCGAGGCGACCGCTCGGCGAGCCGCGCTCGCGCCGGGAACTCCGTCAGGTCGGGCGACCGTGCGATCGAACGCGAATGCCAATGGCCCCAGCGTCACCGCGAAGTCGATCGCGGGCCGCACAAGCGATCTGCGGGAGGCAACCTGGCGCACCGCGCTGGCGCGCGGGCTCGCAGACAACGCTTTTGATGCTCGAACCGCCATCCTCGTCGCCGCGCTGACCGGGACGCTCTCCCAGATCAAGTCGGGCACGCTGACGGCGCGAGCCGGCCTTCTCGTCAACCCGTCCTTCCCTGATCTGGACTTCGGGGGCAAAATCAATGAGGTTCGCGAACTTTCCGAGGCCCAGGCGGCAACCGCGCTCTCGGCGATCGGCGCCGCCTACGCCCGCGACGTGCAATCGTTCAGCCATGTCGCCGATCTCGCAAGGGCGTTCGACGTCGACATCCGTCAGGTCTGGCAGGTCGATCGCGGCTTTCTCGAGCGATATACCAAGGACGAGCTGAAGTTCGTCGCCCGGGAGTGCGGGCTGATCTCGCACATGGGCGAGAAGGCCTTCGCCAAGCTTCTCGGCTCCAAGAAGGCCGATCTGGTCACCGGAATGCTGAACGCCGCCGGCTTCGATTGGGCGGGCCGGCTGCCGAGCGCGATGACCCTCGACGGGCAATATGGCGCGGCGCCCGGCGCCGCCCCGATGTCCAGCCGCCGCGTCGATGCGCTCGCCGCCTGATCCACTTTCCTCGCATCCGAACAAGGACGAACGACCATGCTTATCGCAAACCTGCTCCCACTGCTCCACCGCTATTCGCTAGGGTTCGACCTTGTCGCCGGGCCGGACGACACTGTGACCCTGACCGTCATCCCTCGGAAGGTCGAGGGCACGGCGGCCGCCCTCGAGGTCGCCGAGACACGGCCCATCTCGATCACCGCAAGCGCAGCGGAAATCGACGCGGAACTCGCGCGTGGCGCCGACGGCGCACTCGGTCAGCTGATCGCGACGCGCAAGACTCTCGCCGATCAGATCGCCGATCAACGTGAGGCCGCTGAAGCCGCCAAGTTCGCCTCGGCCGAGGCCGCCAAGGCAAGGCCAACACCGGCGCCGGCAAAGACGGCGACCACTTCCGCGTCGCCGGCACCAGCTCCGAGCGCGCTCCCGGCCGAGGCCAAATCGAACGAGCCGGCAAGTCTTTGGTGACGGCCCCGCTTCGGCCCGTGTTCAATCTCTCAGGAGAAGCCCCATGCAGATCAATCACCTTTCGCGCGCTTATCGATATGACGGGATCGACCTTCCGGTTCCGCCCCACCTTGCCGAAGACCCGCAGGGCCTGCGCGCGTATCACGCCACTCTCTATCCCGCGATCCTGAACGCCGAACTGGTCGACGCCGGCGTCACCGCGGGTACCCATGTCACCGAGTACCGCCGCGCGGTCGGCACCAAGGGATAGCCGTGGCGCGCAAGGCCGACGCGGTCCTTCCCGCCGCATCCCGCAAGACACTTCTCGAATGGATCGAGTTCGATGATGGCGACGCTACCCGCTCTCCCGGACCACCCTGCGACCCGCAGGCCCAGGCCCTCCACCTCAAGATCCTCATCGACCCGGCATCGCAACACGGCGAACCGGCCGAGCCCCTCCAGTCTCCCAACGGCTTGCGACTGCCCCCGCTCGGCTGACCTGGCCGGTCGGTCGGTCGTCTTGTCCCGGGAGATCCCGGTCAGTTTCGATCAGCCGCTTGCACGTCATCACAAGCTGATTGGCGGTTGGGTCGCATCGCGCGACCAGACGGCACGGCGTTGCACGCGCGCTGAGGCTCGACGCCGCATCGAGCGCGTTTTCGATAAGGCGGTTCTGGATATTCTCAGGCCGCTCGAACTGGCCGAACTGCGCGTCGCCGTCCTCAACAGCGAGGACATGGACGCGCCGGCCATCGCCATCGTCTGCGACAGTATGGGACAGCTCGACCTCGGCTGGATCGAGACCAGCGACGCCCAGATCGGCTGGCGCGCCGCTGCCTATACCGCGCTCGCCCGGACCATGGGCTCAGCGCTTCCGATCTTCGGCTACGACGATCTCTTCGAAGAAATCTCGATGTACTATTGGGATGGCGAAATCGAGGACAAAGCCGCTCGCGACGCGCTCGTGGCCTATCATGGTGCCGATCCGGAGGATCTTGAAGACACCATCCTTCCCTCTGACATGAATGACAGAAGGCCGGACTGGATGATCGCGGCGAACGCAGCGCCGCTGCGGTCGCTGCCGAACGGCCTGCGCAGCGCGCTTCGCAATCTGCGATGCAGCCACCGGGCGCTTCGGGCCCTGCCGGATGAGAAGAACGCCTGGCATTTCGACGGCGCGACCCTCCACGAATATCTGCCGGACCTGGAGGAGTGCTCGTCATTGCCTCCTCTGACGCTCGTGCCCGTCGAGCAGTTCGCGCGCGAGGTCGACGATGTCGCACGCCACGGCATGGAATACGGTTTCATGGACATCGCCGGCCTCTGCCCGTTGCCGGACGCCGCTCGCGTCACCGATTGGTTCGCATCGCTCGAGGCGGGCGCCCGGCTTCTGCTCGCCGCCCAAGAGCTGATCCAGCTCGATCCCGACACCCTGTGAGGCAGCCATGTCAAAGCATTCGACCCAATTCGAAGCCACCGCCGGCGGGCTGGTGCTGACCAACGCCATCCTGCTTTATCGAACCGAGGCCGCGAGAAGCGGCACGCGCTACGGCGCTCCCGGCCAGGATGGGCGGGCGTTCGCCAGCCTTCATCACATCGAGCATGATGACGACGCCGGGCCGAGGATCGCCGCCGGCAAGCCGCTGACACGGGCGCACCTGCGCCAATGGTCCGAGGCCTTGGGTCGCGCCGCCGCGCCCGAGCTCCTCCCGCACAACGTGCTCGTTGCGCACCAGGATCTCCTCGCGTGGTGGATCCCGGCGGAGGTTCGTCCGGCCTACTTCAATCTGAGCACGCCGCTCGCCGGCCTGAAGGCTCTTTCCACCAGAACGGTGGTTTCGGTCCCTTACCCGGCCCACCTGCTCGTTGCCACGAAGCGATCGCTGGGAGTCTACGCGCTTCGAGAGGATGAGCGGCCGACTGCCGACTCTATCGTCTTCCATTCGCCGATCCTCAATGTCTACGCCGACGGCACGCTTTGCTGGGGGAATATCCCGAAGCCCGGAACGCTGTCCGTCTCCGCCATCCCGGACTTCGAGCGGGCATTGTTCGAGTCCTGGTCGACTCATCCCAATCACGGGCAGGACCAGACGGTCTCGGGCAAGGGTGGACTCATCTCCCTCTGGGACGACCTTGCGGCGCGCCGCGCCGCCCGCTTCCCGGTCAGGCGTCTCAAGGCTTTCGCCGTCAAACGTCGGTCGGTTGCGGCATCGTCCCGCAAGGCTATCGAGCCGCTGACGCTTGGCCAACTCATCGAAAGGACGAGACGATGACGGCTCTCGCCGATGACCCCACGGCGGCTGCCTTGCTCGCGGCCGTCCCGTGCTTCCCTGCGCCGCCGAGCGGCAGCTCACCCGGCCTGGACGCGGTACGGGCTTCGCGCGCGGGCCATTGCCTCGCGATCGGCCGAGACGGCGTCTTCCTGATTGTCAGGCGCCCGTGGCTCGAGCTCGATGTGCCTGTCACGCCGCCGATTGCCGCCTACCTTCCCTATGGCAGCGTGGGCGAGCCTCGCGCCAACCTTCGGTGCGGCCTGATACCGCGGGCGTTCTTGGCCCAGATCATCGATCATTTCGGCGCGGCGCTGCCCAATGAGGCGGCCGCCTTCATCGTGTGGGACGAGGACGATCGGCGCTTCCTTCTCGATTTCCCGCAGATCGACCAGGCGACGCCGTCGCGCCTGGTCTATCGGACACCTGTCCTGCCCGGGAACCGCCACATCGTCTGCGATATCCACAGCCACGGCCATGGCCGGGCCTTCTTCAGCGCCACGGACGATGCCGATGACGCTCACGCGACCAAGATTGCGCTCGTCATCGGTCGCCTTGGCGGTCCCGACAGTCCCGAGTTTGCCTCTCGGCTTTGCGCCGGCGGGATGTTTCTTCCGCTCCCGCGCAGCCCCTTCGAAGGATACGGTCATGACGCCTGAAACACGTGATCGCCACTTCCTGCCGGAAGGGCTCCACCACCGCGTAATCAATGTCGTTCTGATCGGGTGCGGGGGAAATGGCGCCCAGATTCTGATGGGCCTCCTCTCGCTCGATACGGCGTTGCGCGCAATTTCGTCGCGATCCCTTCATGTGATCGTGGTCGACGATGACGTCGTAACCGAGGCGAACCTCGGCCGGCAGCCCTTCTACCGCTGCGATCTCGGCAACTCCAAAGCCCATACGCTGACGGAGCGGATCAACCTTGCGCACGGTCTCGCCTGGCGAGCCGTTCACGGCCGAGCGCCCGAGGCGATCGATGTATCGGGGGCGGACATTCTGATCAGCTGCGTCGATACCGCCTCAGCTCGCCGCGCCCTCGGCGCCGCGCTCGGTGGAGGGTCCAAGGCACCCGCCTATTGGCTGGACCTCGGCAACCGCGCCGGCGATGGCCAATACATCATCGGCTGCCCCGCCGCTGCCCATCGCCGGAACGAGCGTCGCCTGCCCACCGTCCTCGAATATTTTCCGGAACTCGCTGACGAGAGCGTGCCGGACGACGACGCGCCATCCTGCTCGGTCGCCGAGGCCCTGGAGCGACAATCCCTCTTCGTGAACCGCATCGTCGCGAGCCACGCGCTCTCACTCCTGTTCGACCTGCTCGGTCGCGGGTCGATCGGTCACGCCGGAGCTTTCATCAATCTCGGCAGCGGACGCTGCGCCCCGATACCCCTGCCGGCGGCTGCTTGATCGTCGACGCCCGCCGGCGTGAAGGAGAAGAGAGGGGAGGGGCTGGTCGAGCGGATTTGCGCTTGAGACCGGAGTACCCCGTCCATGACCTACGATGTCGCGATGCGCCACCAGCAGGCGCTCGACCCCAGCGCCCTGACCACCATCGGCGCAGGATTGCACGCCATTCACGCGGCGATCACCGACTGTCGCAATGCCGGAAAGGACGCTGAGACCGACGCAGCCGTCATCCTGCTCGTGAGGCACCTCGTGTCGGTAGCCGAGCGCCGCCCGGACAGCATGGCCCTGCGCCGCACCTGCATGGACCAGATCGCCGAAATCCGCCGACATCCTGTGCTTCGCACGCTCGCCTATCGCGGCGTCGCCTATGACGAGGCCGCGAAGCGCACCTTCCATGCCGAAGGGCGGACCGCGATGCGCCGGCTCGCCGAGGCCCTGGGCCTCGAGGCCGAGAGCTACTCCGTCCGCTCCAACAAGGGCGGTGCTGCGGTCTCCGGCGAGATCACGCTCCATGGTGACGAGGTTTATGTCCAGCTCTCGCTAGGCGGGCTGGGCCAGGATCGGGAGGTTCTCTACCGCCGCGTCAGCGGCCGAACCGACTATTGCGGCCAGCGCAATCACTTCGCGCCCGTCACTGCACTGCTCGCCCCCGATCGCTTTGCGCAGCAGCTTCGGCGGGACCTGCAGCTCTCGCCGTCCGTCACCCAGGCGGATCGGCTGTTCGCCTGACCGGCCTCGCGTTCGCCCTCTCGCCGCCGGAGCAGACCATGATCCACCACGCTCGCCTCGCCTCGGCGGCTTCATCGCACATGATCAGCCCGGAGCTTCCGGGCATTGCCCTCACGCCCGAAATCATCGGCGCTATCCGGGCCGGCGCCTGGATCGTCTTCAACCTGTCGGGCGGAAAGGATTCGAGCGCCGCGATGGCCGCGGTCAACCTATTCCTCGATCTCGTCGGTCATCCGCGCGAACGGCGGATGGCGATCCATGCCGATCTCGGCCGTGCCGAATGGGCCACGACCCCGGAGACCGTCCAGCGCATCGCCGCCGAGGCGGGCATGCCGCTCACTGTCGTCCGGCGAGCGGCGGGCGACCTGGTCGATCGCTGGATCCAGCGTTTCGAGAGCGGCAAGCGGCGATACGCGGCGCTCGAGACCTATAATCTGATCGGACCGTGGTCGTCGGCATCGCTTCGCTTCTGCCAATCCGAAATGAAGGCGGCGGTGATCGGACCGGCGGTTGCCCGAATGCACCAGGGCGAACAAATCATCTCCGTTCTCGGGCTGCGCCGCGACGAAAGCCACAACCGGGCCTCGATCCCGATCGCCAAGGCCGACGAGCGGTACGCCAAGGCCGGGAACCGGCACGGAACGACGATGATGACGTGGCATCCGATTGCCGACTGGACGAGCAGCGACGTGTTTCACGCCCACCGCATGCTCAGGATCCTGCTGCATGAAGCTTATTCGACGTGGGGCTCGAGCCGGCTGTCCTGTCAATATTGCATTTTCGCCTCGCTGCAGGACCTCGAGGCGTCGGCAGCGGCGCCGTCGAATGCCGAGGTTTATCGTGAACTGGTCGGCATCGAGGCTCGTTCGACGTTCCCCTTCCAGCCGACGCGGTGGCTCGCCGACGTCGCGCCCCGGCTGCTGAGCGCCGGGCTCAGGTCGGACGTCGCGCGCGCCAAGGCCGACCAGCTCGAGCGCCGCCGTCTAGAAGCGTCGATGCCGCCAGGTCTGCGATACGTCAAAGGTTGGCCGCCCCGGCTGCCCACTCCGGCCGAGGCCGAGGACATTGCCGCGGCCCGGCGCCCGATCCTGGCACGCCATTCCCTGCCAGACCGCTTTCCCACCGCGGTTTCGATCATGGAGCGATTTGCCGAGCTTCTCGCGGTCGCGCCACGGAAGGCCGCGCGATGACGGCGATCGATGTCGCCATCGGCCAATGTCGCCTCACCGCCGAGATCGAGGATCAGCCGCCGCTCGGCTGGCGCTTCTGGTCGCTGGCCGGCTTCGCCGGCGATCCGATCGACACCAACCCTTATGCCGGGTCGCGGTGCCTCGCCCTCACGATGGTGGATGTCGAGGGCCGTGATCGATGGCTGTGCGCGATGGAACGCGATCATAGCTTTCGCCTGCTTTGCACACACGACCTGCTCCCATCAACCGACCAGGCGGGCGCCGAGCGCTTCGCACGGCAAATGCCGGACGATCACGCCCGTCAGCCTCGTCTGCTCTGACCTTCGGATCATCACCTCATGCAAACCGACCGCAGCCAGCGATGGCGCGAGCGGCGCGCGCTATGGGCGCGCGACCTCGAGCTCATCGATCCAAGCGCCTATCGGGTCGAGGTCATCGACCATGCCGTGGCGCGCGCGTTCATCGCACGGCACCACTACCTCCCGACCTATCCGGCGGCCCAAGTCGCTGTCGGCCTGTTCGATCGCAGTGGTGCTCTCGAAGGCGTCGCCGTTTTCGCAGTGCCGACCACCGGCGCCGTGATCTCACGCCACACCGGCTTCGACGATCCCGCACGCGGCTGCGTCCTGGCCCGTCTCATCCTGACCGACGCAGTGCCGCAGAACGGCGAGAGCTTCTTCGTGGCGCGCGCCTTCCGGCACCTCCGCCGTGAACGGCCGGGAATCGAGGCCGTGGTCTCGTATAGCGACCCCGGCGCCGGGCATATTGGCCGGGTCTATTGCGCGCTCTCGGCCGCGCACCGGGCGATCACGAGGCCGCGTACCATGCTCCGCGTCGGCGACATCACCATCTCGGGACGGACCCTCTCAAAAATTCGTCTCGGCGAGCAAGGACATGCTGGTGCGATCGACCAGCTGGTCGCGCTCGGCGTCCCGAGGCCGTCGATAGGCGAGGAGCCGCGCCGCTGGCTCTGGCGGCTTCAACGCGAGCGGCATCTCCTCGCCCACCAGCAAGCCGGGCTCTATGCCTATTGCTTCGAGCTCACCCGAGAGGCGCGCCGCCGAGGCCGCGCGCTCCCCCGGTTGCCCTATCCCAAGGCTCTTCCGATCCGGCACCCCACGCTGCCGCTCTTTCCTGTCGATGCGGAGACCAACCATGGCTGACATCACGACCCTCCCCGTCATGACGGCGGCCGATGCCGAGAGCATCGGCTTTGCCCGGTTCAACGACGTGCCGACGCTTCCGGTCGACATCCCCGACGGCAACTTCACGATAACGGCGAAGACGTCGGACGGGCGAAGGGTCACGTTCTTCTTCGGCGAGCACAAGCGCGGCGCGCCGCCCAGCTTCGTCGACATCCAGTATCACGATCACGGCACGAACATCGCGAACGCCAACGGCGGCATCTCGCCGACCTTCGAGATGCTGACGATCGGCCTCGGCGGCCGACAGGTGTTCGACAGCCGCAAGCTCGATGCCGATGACAAGCCGTCGATCGCCGTCATCCTCCTGGGCGAGCCCAGCCGCCAGGAATGAGGGGAGGGGGGTCTGGAGGATCGGAGGCGATGACCGCCTTCAAGATCCGAGGCCATCCTTCATGTCCGCTTTTCCTCACGCCGAGGCCGGGATGGCCCGGTCTCCCGACTACATCCTGGTTTCCGCCCCGCCACCGGTCGTCCTCGCCTACGGTATCGACGTCGATTCCACCGCGCTGCTCGTGGAGCTGGAGGCCCGCGGCGAGGCTCCTGATCTCGTCCTGTCCGCCGATCCCGGGGCCGAGAAGCCCGAGACCTATGCCTATCAGGAGATGATGGCGGCGTGGATGGCGGCGCGCGGCATCCCCTATGAGATTGTCCGGTACGTTCCCCGACGCTTCAAACACTGGCCGCCTTACTACTCGATCCTGGCCAATGTGCTCACCAACGCAACGCTTCCCAGCATCAGCCTGGGCCGACATAGCTGCTCGCTCAAATGGAAGGTCGCGCCGCAGGATGCCTACCTTCGCGACTGGGCGCCGGCGCAGACCGCCTGGTCTCGCGGTCAGAAGGTCGTTCGCCTGATCGGCTACGATGCGTCGCCCGCCGACAGTCGTCGCTACGCGCACGCCTCCGCCATCGACGACCCCCTGTTCGAGTGCCGCTATCCGCTGCGCGAATGGGGCTGGACCCGCGATCGCTGCGTGGCGCGCATCGTCTCGGCCGGCCTGCCGGTGCCTCCCAAATCAAGCTGCTTCTTTTGCGGAGCGATCCGGCCTGACGAGGTTCGCGCGCTTCCCTCCTGGTGCCTGCGCCTGATTGTCCTGATCGAGGCCCGAGCCGAGCCCCGGCTCCGGTCCGTCGAAGGCCTGTGGCGCCGCTCGACCAAGACCAAGCCGGGCAAGATTACCGACTTTATCCGGGCGGAGCGGCTCCTTCCCGAGGCCGAGATCGCGGCGATCCGCCGCGACGCCCCGACCAACCTGATCCGTTTCCAGGACGCGGCCAGCCTCGTGCCGGTCTCAGAGCGTCCGACGATGGAAGCCTGGATCGCGACCTTCAATGCCGGCCTGATGGAGGCAGAATGACAGACCAGCTCTCCCGCATCGCCACGCTCAACGATCGCGTCCGGCAAGGTCTCGATCCGGCGGCGCGGATCGTCATCACCGCCGCTTGCGCAGCGGCGCTCGCCGAAGGCTCAGACCCCGACGCGACGCTGCGCGCCCATGGCGAATTGCTGATGGCGATCGACCGGTGCGCCTTCGCGGCCGACGAGCGCGATGAACGCCGCCGCGGCGAGGTCCTGTTCAGGGGCAGGGCGATCCGCTTTGCGATCGACTATTATGATCGCTCGCTCGAATGGGGCTCCGAGGATCCGGGCGACCCCGATGTCACGACACGGGTCATGACGATCATGCTGCCCGAAGACGATTAGGTGCCTCGCGCGCCGCTCCATCCCTTTCGGAGGAATGATATGCGCCGGATCACCCCGGCCACGCCCGAGCACGGGCAGGCCATCGCCATCGCGGTCGAACGACTGCGCGAAGCGCGGACTCTTCTCCGCCAGGCTGGCGCCCGCCAGGCGGCGTCGGCCGCCGGCAAGGCGATCAGCAGCGCCGAAGGCGCAGCCCGCCACGTCCAGCACCGGATGCGGCGCAGCGGCGGATAAGCCGCAATGCTCCGCAACCGAGGCCGGGCAGCATGCGTCCGTCCCGGGCGGGGCGGCCGAGCGCGTGCCGGTCAATTCATGCGCGCCGAGGCGCGCACAACCGAAGGAGGTCCATATGGCCGATCGCGTATCCGCCTCGATCATCGTCGGAGGCACGCTCAACGCCGCCGAGTTCGACGAGCTGGTCGACATCATCGCAAGCGAGCGACTCGCCATCGAATGGGACGGCGAGCCTTTCGAAGCGCATCATCATGTCGCGGGTGAGCCGCTCAGCCTCTTCGCCCATGAGGTGGCCGGCGGCAGCTTCGACGATCTCGAAAGCTGGTGCCTTTCCCATCGATTGCCCTTCGTTCGATGGTGCGGCGGCTATTCCGGCCAGTGGGGACCTGAACGCGTCGTTTCGACCGGCGACGAGCGCATCACGTCCTACGCGGTCACCGAGGATGACGAGGTCGTCATCAGCCGAAGCAAGATCGAGATGCTCGGCTCGTTCGAGGCCGTCCTCGCGCATTTCGATACTGCCGAATTCACCGTGCCGCCGCTCGTCGTCCGCGGTGTCGATGCCGACAACCCCGCCAGCCACGGAGGCCGTCATGTCCAATAGCTATACCAAGGCCGCGTTCGGCATTGCGGTCACCAGCGCTGAGGCCGATCTTCTTCACCGCGTCGTCGGCGCGATCGAGATGATCGACGATGCCGAGATAGGCCTCGACGTGCTCGAGGCCCACTATCGCGACCTGGGCGCGGACTTCGCCGCGCTCTTCCCGCGCACGCCGGAGAGCCCGTTCGACGGGCTGCTCGACCTCTTCCGGGACGAAAATTATCCGAGCCTAGATTTCGACATCGACTTCGCCGGGCCCGATGCGGACGGCGTGGTCGTGGTCTTCTTATCGGGCGAGCAGTTCGGCGTGGAGACCGCGGCCAAGCTCATCCAGCGCTGCGCCCCGTCGGCATTGCCGTTCGGTTTCGAGTGGGCCTCGGATTGCGACAGGCTGCGCGCCGGCGAGTTTGGCGGCGGCTATGTCGCGATAACCGCCGACACGATCGAATATGGCCACACCTCGCTGATGCTCGATCGTGCCATCGCCCGGGCGAGCGACGAAGGCGCGGACGGTTTTGTCCTTGCCACGCGCAACGGCGAACCCGGCCTCAGCTTCTGGAACAATGAGGACGGCTTCGGCAGCCTTGCGCGGGCGACCGTGTTCAGCGAGACCGAGGCCGCGAAGTTCGACCTTCCGATCGCGGACGATCAGCCCGAATGGCTGGCGATGCCAGCGCCGCTGCGTCTCTGAGGGCAGCGGGAAGTCCTTTGCGCAGCGCACGCATCCCGATAGCTTGTCATCCGGGAGCCCGCCGATGACTTCGATCCAGACCGACTATGATTCCGCGCGCGCGGCGCTGACGCGCCTGATCCCAATCGCGATGAGCGACACCGGCCAGGCGCGCCGCGTCGCGAACTTCCTGATGGCTTGGTGGAATGGCCCCGATCTCGGCCATTTCGAGATTGCCGATCTCTTCGGCCTCGATATCGCCATCGCCAACGACATCACCAGCGTTATCGGCTTCCTCGGGCAGAACGACCGCGGCGCCGTCTACATCGATAGCTTGGGCTTTGCCGAGGAGATGCAGGACATCATCGCCCTTTGGCGTCCTTCGCTCGCGCGAAAGTCCTGACTCCCGTTCCACTCGGTCAGTGACACGATCCCGACGGCGCCGAAGTGGCGCTTGTCGGAGCGGCGCTGACGCGCCTTACTCGGCCGAACGGCCGAGGAGAGGAGGGGGTCAGAGAAGGTGTTCGGACAAGGGGTTCGAGCGAACTTTCTCAGGAGACCACCCATGAACATCGGCACCATCACCCAGAACGCCAGCGGCACCTACACCGGCAAGATCTCGACGCTGACCATCGCGATCGTGATCGCGCTGCGCACCGTCCACTCCGCCAATCCCCGCGCGCCCAAGTTCGAGATCCTCGCGCTCTCGGCTGCCCGCCAGTGGGTTCAGGTCGGCGCGCTGTTCGAACTCTCGTCCAACTCGACCGGCGAGACCTTCCTCAACGGCAAGATCGAGGATCCGAGCCTCGACAAGCCGCTCTACATCTCGGCCTTCCGCCAGGAGGACGGCTCCTACAACATCGTCTGGTCGCGTCCGACGCGCCGCCGCGATGCGCCCACCGACACGGTCGCGGCCGACGACGGCCTGCCGCCGCTGCCGGGCGCGGGCGAGCCGGCGGCGCCGGCAGGCACGGACGGGCTCGGCGAATCCTCGGCCGATGGCGCGTTCGGCGGAGAGCCCGCCTCCGGTGGCGAGCCCGCTTCCGGCGGCCGTCGCCGCCGCCAGCCCGAGATGGCCGACTGACCTCACGCCGTGCGCCTCATCGGGCGCACGGATCACCAGGGCTCGCTTCGCTCCCCCCGGCGAAGCGGGCCCTTTTTTCTGTTTCCGGCTATAGGCCGGACACCGATCTTCGGTAGAATCCGGGAAGCCGCGGACACGCGGTCAGCAAGGAGTGCCGATGGCGGCCGATGATCAACCCGTTTCCTGGACCGGCCGCTTCACCGACCTCGGGCGGGACGATCAACGAGCGCTTGCAGCGCTTGTGAAAGACGGCGGGGCGATCCCCGACACGATCGAACGTATCCTGCCGCGGCTCGGCCGAAGCCACCGCGTGGAACTGCTTCGCGAGCCCGGGACCAATCGCATCGTCGGTGCCGGCGTCCTCAAAGACCCGTCCACAAACTATCGTTGCAAGAAGTTCGCCGAGGCCGGCGTGGCAATCGATGGCTATGAGGATGCCCCGGAACTTGGCTACATCGTCGTGGCAAAGGACATGGAAGGGCAGGGCCTCGGGGAGCGCCTCGTTCGCGCCGTGGCCGATCCGCTCACCAAAGCCTGCTTCGCCACGACCGACAATCCCAGGATGCACGGGAAGCTGAGCCGGGCGGGCTTCTCGCGCCAAGGCCAGGACTGGCAAGGCGCCAGAGGGAACCTCTCGCTCTGGACGCGACCTGCCCGATAGTCAGCCGCCGTCCTTGAATTTATCCGGAAACTCCGTATATTCCGGGCAGGAGAATCGCCATGCCCCAGACCGCCAGTTCCGTCGAGGTCTCGAAATCCTTCGGCCGCTTCAGCCGCCAGGCCCTCGAGAGCCCGCTGACCATCACCCATCATGGGCATGAAAGCCTCGTGCTTCTGTCGCATGCCGAATATCAGCGGCTCAAGAGCCGTGATCGTCAGGTCTACACGCTCGACAACATCCCGGACGAGATTGCCGAGGGCGTGCGCGCCGCGCGAGCGCCTGCCGAGGCAGCCGCGTTCGATAACGAGGTCGAGTCCTGACGCGTGAAAATACCTGAACCGGTTCCAGGCCTCGTCATCCGCTACGCCTATCTCTGGAGCCACGAAGCCAAGGCCGGCCACGAAGAGGGCAGCAAGGACCGCCCCTGCGCCATCCTCCTGACCGCAACCACCAAGGCCGGCGCAAGAATGGTCACCGTCCTTCCGGTGACGCACACGCCCCCGGCTGACCCTAAACTCGCGGTGGAGATCCCGGCGGCGACGAAGGCGCGCCTTGGCCTCGACGACGAGCGATCATGGGTGATCCTCACCGAACTCAACCACTTCCAATGGCCCGGCCCCGACCTGCGTCCAGCGCCCGGCGATCCGGCCGGCGACGTCGCATACGGCGTGCTCCCGGCCAGCCTCTACGAGACCATTCGCACGCGTTGGCTTGCCGCCTACGACGCTGGCAAGATCGCCCAGGTTAAGCGGACCTCCTGACCCATTGCGCCGCCAGACGCGTCCAATGAGATGACGCTGCATTTGCCGGTCAATCGCCGATCGGCCCCGCATCGACGTGGTGGGTCCCCGTCATCCTTTGGTGCCAGCGCCTTTCCGTCGCCGGTTCCTGACACCTGCGGCGAGACGGCCGCGTCCCACAACCCCATCCGCTCGCCCGTGTTGCCGCTACGCGGCTGCCCGCGCCAGCTCGCTCCCGGGGTTTCCCTCCGCGCTTCGCGCTCCGGTGTCGGCCGCGCCCGCACGCCGCTCTTCGGTGTCACCGGCGGAAAGGCCGCCGCAGCATCGGAAGGAGCAGTCCCATGAACAACGTCAACATCACCGGCCGGGTCGCCAAGGACCCCGAGACGCGCGGCACCGTCACCACCCTCATCGTCGCGACCGATCGCGTGAAGCTCAGGGACGGCAAGACCTATGTCGACGAGGCCACCGGCTACACCGCCAAGGAAACCGAGTTTCACAAGATCACCTGCTTCAACGGTCTCGGCCGTGCCGCCGCGATCCGGGAGAAGGGCAACGTGGTCGCGATCACCGGCCGCCTGCATTATTCGAGCTGGGAGGACCGCGACGGCGTGACGCGCTACGGCTGCGAGATCATCGCCGACAAGATCGACTTCTTCTGAAGCGCAACGGAGCGGCGCTCACGCGCCGCTCTGTCCGCCTGTGTTCAGGCCGGAAGCCGCATCGCCGGCGCCGGGATCGTCGGCGTCAGCAGGTCGGCCACGCTCTGCGTGAAACCCAGCGCCAGCACCACCTCGTCGCGCGACAGGGTGAAGCTGCGCGCCAAGCCGTCGACCAGCAGATCCTTGAACCGCGCGGCGAGTGCCTCCGCGGCGTCCCGGATCATGGCCTCGTCCATCGCCAATCTCATGACGCTCTCCATGCATCGTGATCCTGCGCCCCGACTCCGTATAGCATTTTTCGTGCCGCCGGCGGACCGACAATCGATCGATCGATGTCAGTCGAGCTGGCCCGGGTAGTTCTGGCGGCGGCCCGCCTCGAGATTGCGCACCATGTTGTCGACACCGATCTCGAAGAACTCGGCGAAATGGAAATTGGCGTGCTCCCTGAGCTTCCACTGGTGCTCCGAGATCACGGCGATCACAGCATTGGCGAGCGCGATAACCGCAGACCCTTCAAGCGGATAATCCTCGTAGATTCGCCCCGGATCGAGGAAATACTTCTTGTCCAGGTGCGCGAAGAACCGGTCCCGGCGGCCCATGATCGCCGCGATCGTCGGCCGATGACTCTCGAGCGCCGCGACCTGCGCGTCGAGCACATCGGCGGGTGGTGTGCCCGCCTTCCAGGCGATGTTTTCCCGGTTCTTCCGACAGAACTCCAGAAACGCAAACACGCTGCCCTCCGCCCGGCGGGGATCCTCGAGCAGCCGCGCGACGGCCAGGTGGAGGTCGGTCTCGGCCGACAGCATCAATGGATAGAGGATCGGCTCGATCGTCCAGAGGCGATCGCCATGGATTTCATGCTGCCGGAGCAGCTGCGCATAGACGCCGAGCTTGGCGGCCAGGCCGGGTGGCTCGGTCCCGTGCAGCAGCGTCGCATAGCGCGACAATCGCTCCTCATAGTTCGCCTGGATCAGGGCCTTCACGCGCACTCCGCAGGTTCGTCAAAGACGCTGCTTGCCAGATTTGCCCGCCGCCTGCGACCTGCCGTCGTCGCGCTGTCATCAACCGCCAATGGTTCGACGCATCCCACCCTGCGGGCGGGACCGGCGCTCTACTCGCTGTCGCTCCCGGAGCCCCGTCTCCGCCGGGTCTCCGCCCTTACGGGTGACGATCACCTTGCGGGGAGCGTGAGGAGAGGTGGTGACCAAAAAATCTCTCTCTCTGAATTCCTAGTTGTGACGTGCGGGGATCCGAGCCCGTCAAGGATGAGCGGTTCCCCCAATTTTCACGCACCCTGCGCTGCGCTCCGGGCCCGAGAAAATCGGCTCCCCCGCTCCCCGCTTCGCGGCGTTAACCGGGATCCGACTGGCGCCGGCTTCCCGGTTAACGTCCCTGACCGGCACGACCGCCGCACGTCGAATGAGAAGCCTCATCGAATGGATGAGATTCCAAGGAGGCTATCATGCAGACCAGTTTCACCAACTTCGCCGACCTCGCCAGCCACATTGCCGCCGCGCGCGAAAACGAGGACCTGACCCAGACCTACGAAGGCGCTTTCATCGAGCATAGCGAGATGGCCAAGCTCAGCATCGTCGAGGCGCCGGAAGCGCTGGACATGCCCGACCCCGAGCAAGTCCGGGCCGCCGTCGAGATGATGATGCAGACGATGTTCGATGTGCTGCGCGACACGCGCATGGAGGCCTTCGCGACCGATCTCGCCTGGGGTTTCGCGAACAGCTTCCACGTCGTGGCGAAGCGGATCGAGGGCCGGGAGGACGACGCGGCCAAGAAGCTCGGCGACCTCGCCCGCGCCTACGACCCCTCCGAGATCTACGCGACCGAACTGGAGGACACGCAGCTCCTGTGTCAGACGCTGCAAGGTTGCCGGGAAGCGATGGAATGCATGCGCGACCACGCCGCCGAAGTATATCGCGTCGAAACCGGCAAGCCCTTCTCGCCGGTCCGGGGAAGCAGGGTGTCGAGCGCGCTCAACGCATCGATGATCGACGCCCGCGACTATCTCGCCTCACGCGCCCGCGAGCGCCGCGAACAGTTCGCGCCCGAAGGACCTGTGGTGGCCTTCTCGGGCGGTCAGGTCTGGGAAGACGGCGACCTGCTCTGGAAGGGTCTCGACAGCATCAAGGCGCGCATCCCGGAGATGATCCTCGCGACGACCGCGCAGGCCAAGGGGTGCGATGCCGTGGCGCACGCATGGGCCGCCTCGCGCGGCGTAAAGGTAATCCAGTTCCGCCTCGATCGCAGCCAGGGCAACCGCGCCGCCTTCGTCCGCAACGACCGCATCCTCAACCTCAAGCCGGTCGAAGCGGTCATCTGCGAAGGCTCGGGCATCCAGCAGAATCTCGCCCAGAAGCTGCGGCAGGCGGGTGTTCCGCTGCACATCGTCCGCCTCACCCAGCAGCGGGGCCAACGCGCCGCCTGAGGCGCTTGTCCGAGAGGCTCCGGCGTAAGCCGGGGCCTCTCTTCCTTTCTTGCGTCGACAAGCGGCGCTCAGGGGCATCGAGCCCCTTCGCGCCGCGAGACTGAGCGCCTGCGCGCTCGCTCCGGCATCCCGTCGCTGGCGGAAAAGGAGAGGGGGAGGATCGGCTGCGGTTCAACAAGGGAGGACGAGATGTCCATCACGTTCCGTATCGCGACGGCGGCCGATGACCAGCCGGGTCCGCGAGCCACCATCAACGCCCGGCAACTCGCCGCCTTCCGGACTTTCCTTCGCGAGGAAAGCGCCCGCTGCAGAGCCGTTCTGCTCGACCCCGACGCGCCCGAGGACGAGTATCTTTCCTATCACTTCGAAGCACGCGTCTGCCCACTCGCGCTGGCCGCGATCGCGAGGATTTTCGACTTCGACGCGGACGTCATCAGCGTCGTCGAAGAGGCCCAGTTCCGATGCCGCCGGGTCAGCGTATGGCGGGACGAGGGGGCAGCAACGATCGCCATGCGGGTCGCTCTCACCTCCGATCGGGGCCTCGAACTCGATCTCGCCTCGGGCAACGCCGCTGTCCTGCTTGAGAGCCTCGGACTGGCGCCGGACAGCATCGGCGAAATACCCATAGATGCCGTCCGCGTGCGGCTTGCCAACCCGGCCGTCCGGCGCCGTGCGGAGGAGGAGGGGATCACCCCGTATCTTGATCGGCTCGACCAGCTCATCGGCCTGGCCGACGCCGACGACACTTCGCGGCTGGAATGGGCATAGCCTCCGCCCGTTCCCGCCGCCGAAGGAGGGCGCGTCACCTCGCATGGCGCGCCCTTTTTTGCCGCTCAGGCTTGCGCCGAATTGCCGGGCGCGGGCTTCAGGAGGGCATCGATCGCGCGTTGCAGATGAAGCGACGCCTCGTCCTCGCCGATCGCGCCGAGATACTCGCGCGCCTGACGCATCAGCGCCAAGGCGAGCGCCCGTGTCACGCCCGGATCCTTCTCGTTGAGGTCCATATCGCATTCCGGAGCGCGACCATCATCGGAGCAACTTGGGCGCTCTCGCCAAGCAACTCCCGCGCTGGGGCGCGGGAGCCGGGGCTGGTAACACGTCGAGACATGCGCCTACGCTTTTAGTGCCGAGGCACCTGGACATATGCGCAGGCACCCCGGCGTGAAACCACACCGAGTTGCCTTTCTCGACGGGATTACCAGTCCCGGCGCCACGGCCTTCGCAGCGCAGCGCGGGAACTAACACAGACCATCCGCGACACCAAGGCACAGCGGCCATGCCCTACTGCCACTGCGACGGGCACCCCTGATCAGCCCTTGGGCGGGGTCGCGCGCCCGGCTCCTCTTCTCTCCCTCCGCCAAAACGGCGGCGTCTCGAACGAAAGGGCGCTCGAGCGCTCAATCCCCTCGCACCTGGAGCGCAACCATGACCGTATCCGCAACCCACGCTGCCGTCGCCGCCATCGCATCGATCGACCGCGAAACGGCACGGCTGCGGCGCCTCCTCAACCACCGAGAAACCTTTCGCTCCGGAATCGATCGCGCCGCCCTCACGACCGCCGAAAACGCCCGGATCGCGGAGCGGGAAGCGGCCCTGTCGCTGGAGCTTCGGCTCCGCGAGATTGAAGGGGACGCGCTCCTCTGGAGGCTGTTCCATGACGGCATGGAATAGCGAAGGCTGCCAGACGCAGGCTCGCTCGCGTGACGCGCGGACCCGCCGGTCCGCACGCCGCTACGCCTCGGCCTGGTCCTCCGACCGAGAGGAAACATCTCTCACAGTCTTCCCATTCTGTCGGCCGGGCGAGGCCGCCTCAAGGACGGCGGGGCCCCACCATTTTCTCCGGCGGATCGAGCGCAGCGCTCCCCCCTCGACACCGGTGGCCGCCGAAGAAAATCGTGACCCCCACCGCCGCTGCGCGGTCGCCGGCAAGCCGGCGATCCTTGACCCGACCTCACCCGCCCGACGCGCCTTCCCCTGTCATTCAAGACAGACAGGAGCATAGCCATGCAGACGATCACCAACACCGCCGCCGCCCACAACAACGCCTACTTCGCAGCGGTCGCCAACGCGGAACGCCGGGCGCTTCACAGCTTCTTCGATCAACATGTCATCGAGGATGAAGAGCAGGGATATCTCGCCATCGACGAGGGCGATTACGGGAACCTCACACCGGCGATGATCGACCGGATCGTCTACACCGCGCCGGGCGGGATCCTCGACGAGTTCTGAGACCGACAAAAAGGGGAGGGGCGCGCGTCGCCTCTCCCTTTTTTTGCTGGGAGGAATACGGGCATAGGGGGCATCGAACCCCCTATGCCCGTGCCGCAGCGCTGCCGCGGCAGGCTGGGTTCAGGCTCTCAGCCGCTTTTCGACCTCGTCGATTCCGAGCGATTTTACCCGCTCGACGATCGCGGTCAGCCGCTTGATCTCAAGCTTCAGCAGGCCCGTTTTTTCCACCGCCGATATGGCCTGCTCGCGCTCTCGCTCTTCGAGCTTTCGGCGGCGTTCCTCCAATCGCTGTGCATCCGCTTCGAACGCTGCGCGCTCCTGTTCCAGTGTCTTTGCCATAGGTGCCTCTGTTCAAGGCTGATCGGGCTATGAACAGTTTGACCATAGCGGGAGAGCCTCCGCCCCGGAAGGAGAAGAATGGTGCGGGGGCGCATCGGGCTTCTCGCCCGATGACGGCTCTATTCGCTAGGGCTGCCGCACCCCGTTGGGGCCCGGCACCCCAACCTCACGGAGCCAAGGCATGCGCCTTGTCTCCGCCCATTCGGGTGACGATCCTCGCCTGACCAGGGCGCCCGCTGGCGGGACCGCAGCTTCGCGAGGGCCGATTCTCGCCGTTCCGCCTGCCGGCGGACCTCTGCCCAGCCGGACCCGGCTACGGGCCATTTCCAACGACCTCCGGACAGGTCCGGGACCATATAGCGGTCTCTTGGGATATGCGCACACCCTACGCACCTGAAGGTGCAGGATTCCCGTGTTCCCTCAATAGCTTAGGGCGACCGGAGAGCGTGCCACGGCGTGGGACGTTCGCGAGGGAGTCTGTTTATCCCAAGCCTTCAGTGACTTAGCCGTGCCACGTGGTGCCACGCGCTCTGTGTTCCCCATTTCTCTTTGCCGCCCACCGCGCGATCGGTTATATCTCCACACGCTTTCTCAGGTCCCCACCAGCCTCTCTGCTAGGAGGCTGGTTTGTCCTCGACGACACGGCACTGCACGGTCCGGCTCGACCGCCAGCAGTATGATCGCATTCTGGCCCTCGCGACGGACCAGGAATGCAAGCCCTCCGAGATCATCCGGGCGGCAGTCGATGCCTATCTCGGCACGGCGAGCGTCATCACGTCCAGCCACCGCCGATTGGCGCGGATCAGCGAGTTCATGCAGCTCGCGCTCGACGTCATCATCAGCGAGCAATATCCCGAATTCCGCGAGCGGATCATCGCCAATGCGGACAAGCGCCTGGAGCAATACCATGGCGCGTAAGGACATCCGCACCGATGGCCGCGCCATACCCCTGACCCATCATTCGGCGCGGGGCAAAGTCCATCGCAACGCCGGCAATTTCACGCGCGGAAGCCAGCTTCTCACCCACGAGATGCTGATGTGGTTCTCGGGCGCGAAGCTGCCCTTCATCCTGTGGTTCTTCGCCTTCCTCGCGGCCTGGTTCATCATCTTATCGCTCAAGCTCGACGAGCACGGCTTCCAGCTCGTCTGCATGAAGCTCTACGCGATGCTTTGGGACTGGGTCGGACTGGACCCTGCCAAGCGGGTCAACGTCACCCTCCCCAACGGCGAAATCCACCGCACGATCATGGCGGTCGTGCAGTATATGCCCGAGGTCCAGAGGGCCTGGAGTGTGGCCGTGCGGGGCCTGCTCGGCGCCATCCTCGTCTCCGTCTTTCTCACGATCCCGCTGACCATCTGGTTCGTCGATATTTCGCGGCGTCGGGGCCGGTCGATCCTGCAGGAGCGACACGAGCGGGGCGCCATGCTAGTCGAGCGCGAACTGCTTCTCGCGGAGGTGTCCCAACACAACCAGGCGGCGTTCGAAAAGGAAGCCCGGGAGTGCCTGCCCGACCTCTCGCCGCGGCAGGTGCTGCAACTGCCCTTTGCGGCGCGCAAGGCCGCCGGGATCCACCATCCCTACATACTCGCCGGCATCCCGTTCCCGCACCGGATGGAACAGTCGCACACGATGCTGGTCGGCACCACCGGGTCGGGCAAGACGACCGAGCTGCGCAGCCTCGTCAAGCAGATGCGCGAGCGTCAGGACAGCGCCGTCATCTTTGATCTCACCGGTGCCTATGTCGAGGCATTCTATGACCCCGAGCGCGATACGATCCTCAATCCGATGGACCGGCGCTGCCCGGCATGGTCGATCTTTTCGGACTGCTGCACCCACAGTGAGTTTACCGCCGCCGCTGCGGCCCTGATCCCGTCGGACGGCGGCTCCTCAGAACCGTTCTGGGCGCTCGCGGCGCGAACTCTCTTCATCGAAATGTGCGTCCGCCTGCAGGAGCGTGGTGAGACCACCAATCTCGCGCTGTCGGAACATCTGATGACGGCCGATCTAAAGCGCGTTCACCGCTACCTTCAGAACACCATCGCCGACCCTCTGACGGCCCCGGAAGCCGCCCGCATGGCGGAGTCGATCCGCGCCGTCTTCAACACGAACGCGCAGGTCCTCCGCTTCCTGCCAGACGAGGGTCCGCGCTTCTCGATCCGCGAATGGATCACGGGTGAGAAGAAGCCAGGCTCCATCCTTTTCATCACCTCAAATTACGTCGACATGCCGATGAACCGGGCGCTGCTGACGCTCTGGATGGACCTCGCCATCAACCGGCTCATGACCATGCCGCGCACGCGGTCGCTGCGCACCTGGTTCATGTTCGACGAGCTCGGCGCACTTCACCGGCTGCCAGCCATCGAGAATGGCCTTCAGACGGCCCGCGCCTTCGGCGGCGCAATGATCCTCGGCATCCACAGCTTCGAAAAGCTGGTCGAGGTATATGGCGAGCAGGGCGCCCGCAATCTCGCCTCGCTTGCCCGCTCCAAGCTCATCCTCGCGACCGCCGATCTCGACACCGCCGAGCAGTGCGCCCGCTATATCGGCAACCGCGAAGTCCGCCAGATGGATGAGGCCTACAGCTACGGCTACAACAACACGCGCGACGCCTCGACGCTGACTCCGCGCAAGCAGGTCGAACCGCTCGTGATCGCCGACGACATCACGAACCTGCCCTCGATGCATGGCTTCGTGAAGTTCCCCGACGGCTTCCCGGCCGCTCGGATCAAGCTCGTCTGGAAGGACTATCCCCAGGTCGCGGACGGCTTCCTGCCCCGCCCCGACATGAAGCCGGTGCGATCGAAGCGCGGAGAGGAAGTGTTCGACGGAGAAGGGGGTGGTGAAGCCGGTGGGCGTGATGGTGCCGGCCAGGTGATCCAGGAGGTGGTAGAGCCGGTCAACGTGGCGAAGGAAATGGCCGCGCGCATCCTGTCTGCCGAGGTCGATGCGGAGAAGGAATCGACCAGCAAGGCGGTTCACGAAAACAACGCCGACCGCGACGGACAGGCACCCCGTCAACATGCGGCCGACATCGCACAGACTGCGCGCGCGGCAGCAGAGCAGGAGGCAGCGCAGGCCCGAGAACGTGATGATCGAAAGGACGGTCGCAGCCATCACAGCGCGCCGCGGGTCGAGGATCAGACGATCGTCGAGCTACGCCAGGATTTCTCCGCCGGCCGCGAGCCTGACGGCATGGACATGGGGATCTAGCCAGTGCTCTCGGTCGCCTCCGTCCGTTCCGCCTCCGGCGCCGCCGGCTACTTCGCCAAGGACGACTATTACACCGTCGACGACAGCTCGGAGGTCAGTGCCTGGGGCGGCGAGGGCGCCTCCGACCTGGGCTTGTCCGGCGAGGTGGCGAAGGATGCCTTCGAAGGCATCCTGAACGGTATTCTGCCGAGCGGGGAGGGCGTGGCACAGGTCGAGAACCGGCGATCGGGCGTCGACCTCACCTTCTCGGCTCCGAAGTCGGTGTCGCTGCTCGCCTATGTCACCGGCGACAAGCGGATCCTCGGCGAGAACGGCGCCAACATGAAGGCGGTCGCGCGGGCGATGGCCTGGGTCGAGAAGAACCTCGCCGAAGGGCGCAAGGACGTGGAAGGGCGCAAGGTTCCGGTGCAGACCGGCAACCTCGTCTTCGCCTTGTTCCAGCATGACACGAGCCGCGCCCTCGATCCTCAGGCGCACGTCCACGCAGTAATCGCCAACCTGACCAAGATGCCCGACGGCAAATGGCAGGCGCTCCATGCCGACAAGATCTGGAGCAACAACACGGTGATCGGCTCGATCTACCACGCCTTCCTGCGCGAGGAGATGGAGAAGCTGGGCTACAGGCTAGAGCTCAAGGGCAAGCACGGGACGTTCGAGGTAGCCGGTGTCCCCAAGGCGGTGCTGGAGGCGTTCAGCCAGCGCCGCGAAGCCATTCTCGAGAAGGCGGCCGAGCTCGGCATTACCTCTCCCAAAGGGCGCGACAGCGTCACCACCAATACGCGCGATCCCAAGCTGAATGTTGAGGACCGCGACGGCCTCCGACGCGAGTGGATCGAGAAGGCGGCGGCCCTCGGCTTCGATGGCAAGGCCCTGCTCGAGGCGGCGCTTGCAAGATCCGAACAGCGCGAGCCGGGAAGCGCTCTCGAGCGCGGCTATCGCGCCGTCTCCGAGGCGCTTACGAACGCCTGGGAAAAGCTTGGCGACATCCTCAAGCCGCACGATCCTCTCGTCGATCGGGGCCTGGCTCGGGTGACCCACTCGCCGGCAGAAGCTCGTGCGCAGCTGGCTGTTGCGTCCGCCGTGCGCATGCTTTCCGAGCGTGAAGCCGCCTTCAACGTCAACCAGCTCGGCAAGACCGCTCTGGATCTCGGTCTGAAGGGCGTCACGGTCGACCATGTCGAGCGGCGGATCGCTCAGCTTGTGGAACGCGGCCAGCTGATCGCGGGCGAGGCGCGCGTGGGCGACACCCGGCCCCGCATGGTGACCACGCAGGAGGCCCTCAGGACCGAGGAGCGCATTCTCAAGGCGGTGGAGCAGGGGAAGGGCGCTTCCACTCCGATGATTGCGGCCAGCGAGGCTCCCGAGCGCTTGCAGGCACATGCGGATCGCGAGCTCAACGCCGGGCAGCTCGCCGCCGCCACACTGATTGTCTCTTCGGAGGACCGGACGGTGGTGGTGCAGGGCATAGCCGGCGCCGGCAAGTCGACCATGCTGCAGTCCGTCGCGCGGGTCGCCGAGGCGGAGGGGCGGGCCGTCACGGGCCTCGCCTTCCAGAACAAGATGGTGGCGGACCTCGCAGAGGGCGCCGGAATCAAGTCCCAGACCATCGCCTCCTTCATTCTTGCCAACGAGCGGCACGTCACGAACCGGCAGGGCGACGCCTATGAGCAGGCGCGGGCCGTGTTCGGCGGCCAGATGCTCGTCGTCGACGAGACCTCGATGGTGTCGAGCGACGACATGCTGAAGCTCCATCAAATCTCGGCCGCGCTGGGCGTCGACAAACTCGTTCTCGTTGGCGACCGGCAGCAGCTCTCCTCGATCGATGCCGGAAAGTCGTTCGCGCTCATCCAGGCCGGCGGGGGAACCATGGCGCGCATGGACGAGAACATCCGCCAGCGCACCGATCAGCTGCGCACCGTCGCGGCCCTGGCCAATGTCGGCGAAGCGGGCAAGGCCATGAAGGTGCTTGGCGACAGCGTCATCGAGCACAATAGCCCGGCCTTGCACGCAGCCGAAATGTGGCTCGGACTCTCGAGCGCCGATCGGGAGTCGACGGCGGTGTTCGCGTCGGGCCGCGCCTCGCGCGCGATCATCAATCAACGCATTCAGGACGGGCTTGCGGCCGAGAAGACCGTGCGCGGCGAGGGGATTCACCTCACCGTCTACGAGCGGGTGAATACCACGCGCGAGGAGTTGCGGTACGCATCCACCTACCGGCCCGGACAAACCCTCGAGGTAGGCAGGGGAGGCGGTCAGGACGTCGGCCTCGCCGCCGGCCGCTACGACGTCGACAAGGTCCACCCCAACGGCAAGGTCGATCTTCTCGACGGTCGCCGGCGCATCCGGTTCGACCCACAGAAACTCTCGCCAACCGAGAAGCGCGACCGCCTTCAGCTCAGCGAGAAGAAAGATCTTCATCTGCGCGAAGGCGATCGCATTCGCTGGACCGCCAACGACAAGGGGAGGGGGCTCCACAACGCCGCCCTCGCACGCGTCCTCACCATCGATGCGAGCGGCGTCACCGTCGAAACCGCGAGCAAGGAGCGGCTGACGCTCGACCTGGGCGATCCGATGCTGTCGCGGCTCGACCTCGCTTACTCGCTGAACATGCACATGGCGCAGGGCATCACCACCGACAAGGCGATCACCGTCATGTCGAGCCAGGAGCGCAACCTGTCCAACCAGCGCCTGTTCAACGTCGGCGTCACCCGCGTTCGCGACGAAATGACGATGGTGGTGGACGATAAAGCGAAGCTCGAGCGCCAGCTCGACAACAACCCCGGAAACAAGACCTCGGCGCTCGAAACGGTGGGTCGGCTCGACGTCGACCGGGAACGCGGCACGGGCACCAGCCCGCGCGAAAAATTCGATCCCGACCCTGTCGATCTGTCGGACTTGCCGCCTTTGCCAGGCGACCCGCCGCTTCCGACTGCCGGGAAGGGCCAGGCTGCGTCTGCACCGGGCGATCCCCTCAAATCACCGCCCGAGCTCAAGCCCGACCGCAGCGACGTGCTGCCGCCGCTGCCGGAACGCAGCCTGGGGCTCGATCTGTGACGACCGACCGGCCGGACCGCCGGATTGAAGGAGACGACGATGAGTGGATGGGATTTCGACGACGTCGGCAAGTTCGGCAGCGACAAGGCAGCCGAGGACTTCGCCAAGCGCAACAATGTGGATCCCCGCGACATCCGAACCCGCGACAAGGGCGATGGCGTTGAACTGGAGATCCGGCGCTCCAGTCTGGACCGGCGTGGGCTCAAGGACAGCGGCGAGGGGCGCCGCGACGGCTGGTAACCGGCAGACCGGCGCGGCCCCGGTTGTTGGCCGCGCCTTCCATTCCGAGGGGTGACGCAATGACACAACTGTTCGGATCGCCAATCGCGACCGTATTTCTTATCGTCTGCGCGGTCATTATACTTGCGCTGGTGAAAAGCGCGGCGGCACCGAGTGGACCGCCCGCGCCGGTGGCCAAGCGCTTTCTTACCGACCGCGAGCTGGCCATGCTCGCGGCGATCGAGCGCGCCCTGCCCGCACACCGCATCCACGCGCAGGTGGCAATGGGGGCTCTCCTGCAGGTTCCACGTCGGCTCGGGCGCAAGGTGTCCCCCGCTGATCGAAACAGCTTCTCGCAGAAGATCATCGACTTCGTAGTGCAGGACCGGGAGACTGGAACGATCGTCGCCTTGATCGAGGTCGACGACTATACCCATAACGCCGCGACCGACGCAAAGCGTGATGCGATGACATCGCGCGCTGGCTACACGACGATCCGCATCGCGGCAAAGACCAAGCCGACGCTGGCGAATGTCCGTGAGGCGCTCGCACCGTTGCTTCATTCGGATCGATCTGCGGGCGCGATCGCGGATCGGGGGGCGAACCATGCTTGAGACCCAGATCATACTGGCGATCTACGCCGCATCGCCGCTGTACCTCAGGGGTGATCTCGCCACCCCGGCATGGGTGCGCCTACCGAGCATTCTAAAGCTTCCTGCCGGCCTTCGGCGGGACGTCCGCATCGGGACTATCGCCGGCCTCGCCCTCCTCGTCTGGGTGGAACTGGCCAGTCACTCGTCGGCGCTCGGAAGGGCCGAGTGCGCGGCGTGGTTGGCGGTGCTTGTCGAGTGCCCCGCCTTTCTGAAGATCGCGATGCACCGCGACCAAGGCGTCTACTATCAATCCAGCGTCGAAGGGGCTGCGTAGTGGCGATCGACGACCGCGACTATACGCGCGAGCGGTATCGCCAGCGGCAGAAGGTTGATCCCGGCAAGCTCCGCTGGGGCTTCGGCAAGGCAGCGAGGGACGCAAACGCGCCGAAGACGAAGTCAACGCCGCTTGGCAGCGCTTCGTTGAATCGACGGAAAATCTCGCGACGACTTCACGCCGCCATGGTCCAGCGCTGGCAACCGCGGCCACCACTCGGGGGGAGAACGGAACCCGTAATGGAACAGTGCGACCTCTTCGGCGAACCGCCGCCTCAATCCCAAGCGGAAGAAGTGACCAAGGTGCCCCTCTCCCCGCTCGCCGCGCCCTGCGCTTTCAGGAACCGATCGAACAAATCCTGCCAACGCCTCGCTCGCGATCCGATCAGGCTGGACGGGCGCACGCTGCACTATCACGGCCGGCTTCTCCTCCACTGTCCCTTGGTATGCTTCAATGGCGCCTCGGCCGAGGAAACCCGGGTCTATGCCGAGGCAGCAGAATGACGGCCAGCAGCCCTGTCCGGTTAACCGGCGTGGTGGACATGACGCCACGTGGGCTGATGCTGATCGAGGGAGACGGGATGCGCTGGCGGCTCGTTGGGGACGTGATCGCCGGACACCTGATCGGTAAGTCGGTCACCGTCGAGGGAATGATCATCGGGGCGGCCATCACGGCCTATTATCTGGCACCGGCGCCGGAGACTTCGCCATGCTGATCCGGGCGACCGCATTCCCATACCGTCGACCGGGGTGCCCGCATTGCGGCCATCTGATCAATCACTGGCCGCGCGACAGCAATCTCGAGAGCTGCCAGCTCTGCCTGCGCCCGATGATCCTCCTTCGACGGCCTACGGACTGGAACGGGCCGAAGCGGCTGCGCGGGCTGCTCGACATCGGATTTGCACTGTACGGCCTGCTCACGATCGGGCTCGTTGCGGTCTTCATCGTCACCGGGCTGTCACCTCACGGCTTTGCCAAGGCAATCTCGGTTCTGCTCTTCATCATCGGCACCGTATTGGCGACCGACGGCGTGCTCGGGCTCCGCTCCGGAATGGACAGGACGGGCAAGCGGCTTCGCGTGGGGCGATCGGCACGCGTCGTTGCCGGCGGGAAGCTCGCTGCGGGCGCGGCGGCGATCCTGCTTTTGTGCATCGGTCTCACCCTCTGAGTAAGGTGGTGCACGAGAGCTTGCGGCGCTTTGCACCAAAGTGGATGTTATCCGCCCGCGCTCAAAGCGGCGGCATCATCCATGACCGTGTCCGGATCGCCGAAGCGATAGGACGCCAATTCTTCGCAATCGCTCCTGCTGAGAGGACTCTTGCTGTAGGTGCCTCGAGCCCAGCTGCTTGTTGTGGTGTGCCTTTCCCCTAACCGCAGCATCTCGTCGTGCGGTGCGACGTACCAGACACCGCGGTCGGGGAACGCGATCCAGATGTCTCGGCCGATATATTTCTTATCGATGGTCCACCGGCCTTTGAGCTGCACCAGCTTGGTATCGCCAGTCGCCTCGTTCAACAGGATCAGGTCGATGCCATTGTCATAGACCGGCAGATAGGCGTTGTAGCCTTGATTGAGTGCGACGGTGACGAGCGCATTGCGGTTCACCACTTCGACAGCATCGCTGGTTAGCTTCATCATCCCTCCTGATACCGTTCGCCCACATGGTCCCGTGCTTTGTGGCAGCTATAACCAAGCCGATACCGGCGACTTCTGCGACGGCGCCTGCTGCACGGTAGAATATCGCAAAAAGCTGATTCAAGGTCTCTGCAATCAGGGGTAGTCATGCTCCGCTACCCGGGGGTGCCTATGCCGATCGTACAGAGATATTTTGAGTTGCGTGATGTGCTGCCGCTGCAAGGGCGGCCATGGATACCGCTCCGCCACGATGCCGATGTCGTGATCGACCCACCTGAGGCCGGTATCGTCGAGCTGCGGGAATATACGGGCATCGCCACTGCCGCGATCTTCGACACCCATCGATCAGAGGGCGACAAGGTCGTCTGGAGCGACTTGGGGGTCGGCGCACACCGGGGCGGCATGGAACCGTGGGGCTATCGCGCTTCCGACCTGTTCTATGGCAGGTCCACTCAGCCGATCGGTTCCAATCTCGTGATCGACCAGTATCTCGAGGACGAACACCTTCACATCTGGCACCTGCATCCCGACCTGGTCGTGGCCCTCCGCCTTCTACGTGAAGGTGATTGCTGGTTTCGACCGGAGGAGGGCTGGGCCGAGGTCGCGCGATTGAAACGAGATGCTGAGGACCGCCCGATCCTGCTTGAGATTAGGCCGGAGTTCCTTGGTGACTACCTCAGCGCCCGCGGCATGGCCCTGTATTGTTCGAGCTATCACCAGCGGACCGCCACCACCATCGACAAGCCTGTCTACAGCTGGCCAGGCGACGCTTTCGCCGAAGTCAGGGGCAGGGACGAGCGGGAGGGTCGAACCGGACCGGGGCGCTGGCCGACCCCCAGTGATCAGTACCGCACGATGGGCGCCATGTGGCGAACGGAATGGGTCCAGCCAAGCGGGCTGAGTACACGCATCCGGGGCGACAAGGATCCCCATACCACGAGCTTCATACTGGAGAGTGACGGCACCCGCAGGTCGGGCGATGGTCTGGCTGGGGTGTCGACATGGTTATATTTCGATCCCACCGTCGTCTCCACCTTGATGCGCCATCGCGGCGCGAGCCTGCATTGGTACAGCGCGGAAACCGGAGGCCTGGGCGCCAGCACCGGTGTCCACTTCGGGGTCAACCGGCTCGGCCTGATCACGGTCTTCGCAAAAGACATCGGAGCACTCGATCCTTGGGAGCAGCGGCTGTGGAGCGCTCATAACGTAACGCCCGACGGCGGCGTGGCAGAGGAGTTGTTCGCCGCTCAGATGGATGTGACACCGGCCAGTACGATCGCACCAGAATCGCAGCTGGCCGCGGCGCTTGCGGAGATCGACGCGGCTTTCAGCGGCAAATATGGCGTCCCGCTCCTCCGCGACGACCAGGCCGTGCCTCGGCTGTTGCGCCGCGCGCACCGCTTCCAGGCGGCTGAAGCAGACGGTTTGCTGGAGCTAGCCAAGGAGGTCACTCGCCTTTTCATGGAGCGGGTCGACGTCGATGCCGTCCTTGCGCCTCTCAACCTGCCCAAACCCAAGGATGGTCGGAAGCCGGGTTCGAATAAGGCGCTGGAGAAACTCCTCGGCAGTCTAATCCCTGGGAACGACGCGAGCACGATGATGGCGCCGCTCTTCGGGATCTACGATCTTCGGCTCGCCGACGCACATCTTGGTTCGAGCAACATCGCCAGCGGCAAGGAGCGGGCAGGGGTCGATGATACCGCGCCAGCAGCGATGCAAGGCCGTCAGCTGCTGGATACCTTCGTGGCTACGCTTCGCCAGATATCGGCGGCGATCGCCTAATCGGGAAGCATATCGACGATGGTCACTTCAGCAATTTTCGATCGCTCGACCCGGAAACGGCCGATCTTGCACACGAGCTGATCGATAACGCTGACCGGCAACGCTCAGCCTTCATGTCATTTATGAGCCTTTGGATGGGCTTCAACGGCTGGATGGAATCGGTGACCGGCGCGGACCATGACGCGGCCATGATCACCGCGATTGCCGAAAACCGGCGGGCTACCGATGCCTATGAAGAGCTGATGCAGGATGACGATTTTCAACGACGCGTGATGGCCTTCTCGCAATTATGGCCGGTGCTCAACGTCCGGGACGTGCGGCAGAAGCTCGGTCGTGATGCCTTCTGGGCGCAGGACCGCGACGAGCTTTTCGACCGCCGTCGACGCGTGGGCGTCCGGATGCAACCAGTGGGCTGGACAGACGGAGATGTTCCAACCTGGCCGCAGCTCTTACGGACCATATATTGCGTTCGCTGCAACCTGTTTCACGGTGCGAAATCGCCCCAGCACGGTCGCGATCGTGACTTGGTGCGGCGATCCGGTCGTATCCTGCGGATGTTCATCGAGCGTGGTCTGTCAATCGGCGTCCAAACGGGACCCCCGATCGGCGCGCAAAAGGGACCCCCTTTCGAGTATGGCACGACGGTCGAGGAACGCTCCTTGCGCTGCGCGTGGCGTAGGGAGGGCGGAGCCCGACC
>NZ_JBHTLS010000112.1:0-36369 GCF_042678845.1 Sphingobium olei
ATCGCTTCCATCGCCACCTTGGCCTTGAACTGCGCGCTGTAGCGCTTCCTCGTCGTCTTCATTCCCGTCCATTCCTTCAGGTCGGGATGAGCTTAACACCCTGTCCGAATTTCCGGGACCACCTCAGAGACTTGCCGGGCGAGAATGCGAAGTGGTGGCTCCAATTGGGCAGCGCCTTGTCGAGCCTCGTAGGGGCAAGGCCTGATTTCATCCGGGCAACTGCTGCCACCACTGTGCGGTGGAGAGACTCTGCGATCCTATCCAGGGGGCGGGCACGTGCATCAGGGCACCAGCGGCCATCTCGAGATTCGCTCCTCCAGAGTGATCCGCTAGTGCAGATGCAGCAGGGAAATCGCACTACGTAGATGTCCTCTCGCAAGGAGGACGGCTCGTATCCGGTGCCCCGGACCTTAGTAACTTCCCGGATATTTCCACTTCGGGCGCAGCGCTAGCAACGTCGGCGAAACTACCATTGGGAGGCTATGATGACGGATCGCAGACGTGCCGCGGTTGCCGGTCGGATCGAACAGAGTCGTATAAGGCTGCAGGTCGGTCTAGGTCTCTTCCTGAGCATATTGCTCGTTCAAGGCGTCGTCTCGATGACGCTGCCTGGCAAGCAGGGGACAGAGGTCGCCAACGTGCAAGACCGCTTTGCCGTGGCCGAGTTGTCGGCCCGTTGAGCCAAGCCAACCGCATCGCAAATCCCGCGCTCGCCAAGAAGGTGACGCCCGCCGAGGCCGCTGCGGCGCTCATCGGGCACAACTGTTGCTACGAGCGGCCTTTCCGGGTTCCGGCTATTCATAGGGCGCAGGCTTAGTAAATCGGGCAAAAGCTAGTCCCTAACCGGACCTGTCAGGTCTGAACCTTGCAACGCGCCAGAAATAAAATGCCAGCAGGCAGGCCATTATGATGCTGCTGGCCGGTCCCAGATAGCGATCCACCGCGTCAAAGCGTTCGCCGAGCGCATATCCCGCCAGGCCCAATGCACAGGTCCATAGCCCGGAACCGAGAATTGTCAGCGGGATGAAGCGAACGAGCGGCATCTCGAATATGCCGGCCGGGATCGAAATCAGCGTTCGCAACCCGGGGATGACGTGGGCGCTAGGGACGGCCCAGTTTCGATGCCGGCAGAACCAGTCTTCGAGACGGCTGATATCGTTCCCATCCAGGGTGAGCCAACGTCCATGTCGATCGGCCCAACGTCGGAGCCGTTCTTCGTTCACGATGCGAGCGACGCTATACCAGAATAGCGCACCTGCGACCGTGCCGGTCATTCCCGACAGCAAAACGCCAACGAGGCTGAGCTTTCCCTGGGCGGCGCTGTAGCCAGCCAAAGGCATGATAAGCTCCGACGGGATCGGCGGGAAGAGATTCTCGAGGAACATGAGCAAGCCTATGCCCAGATAGCCCATGGATTCGACGAGATCGGAGATCCAGTTCGTCACGATCGATGGCTGCCAAAACGCATTGTATTATGAATCCTCAGTCCTGTGCCGGCAGGCCGGCAAGCAATGCCAGGCCAAGCGCGAACGAGACGATCACCGCCGCGGAATCCAGACCCATTCTGAAAATCGTCCGGTCCCGATGTTCCAGGAGACCGACCATGAAGATACCGATGAGCACGGCGCCGAGCAGCGCCGAGAGGGTTTCGAATGGACCAAGCATATTCACCACCGGCTCGCCATCAAAGATCCAGTCACCAACCGGAAGCAGGGACAGATTGATGAAGTTGGTGCCGAGGATCTGGCCGAACGCCATTTCGGGCCGACCCAGCTTCAGCGCGGCGATCACGGTTACCAGTTCAGGCAGCGAGGTCGCTGTGCCAATCAGCGCAAATCCGACGATCGCGCTGGTCAGCCCGGCCTGCTGCGCGATCGCGTCTCCGGTCTGGGATAGCGCGTAGCCCGCGGCAAACAACAGCGCGCCATGGAAGGCAACGCGCGCCCACAGAATAGCGAGCGGGGCGGTGGACACCTCCTCTTTCCCCCTCTTTTCGGGGGCCCCTTCCTCCTTGAGCGCCCAGCTGGTGCGCTCGTCATGTCCGGCGGCCAGCCACAGAAAGGCAAGGCAGAGAATGCCGATAGTCAGGCCGCCGATGCCCAAAGGCCCCACAGCCATGTCGCCAAGAACGATAAGGCCGGCGATCGCGATCAGGATGATCATGCAGAGAGCGGCCATCATCATGGTCGATGGCTGGACAACGATCGATGTCACCGCCTTGCGGCCGACCAGGCCATCGGCAATCGCCAGCAGCAAAATGTTGATGGCGGCCGAGCCGAGAAGGTTGTTGACCGCGAGAGAGGGGTTGCCGATGCTCGAGGCGGTCGCGACGTTGGCCAGTTCGGGAAGAGAGGTGATGCCGCCGAGCAGAAGCATGCCGACAAAGACATGTTCGAGCCGTGTCCTCGCTGCGATCGCATCGAGCGCGCGGGTCAGCCGCCCGCCCGACACCCAGATCACCGCCCCTGCTGCGGCGAAGATCAGGACATTGACCCATATCGGGTAATCGGCGGCGTTTGAAAGCGGCATGGTAGGCAAACTGCCGCCTCCTCACGGCGTTCCCGCTTCGACGTTCTGCGCATGTCGCTTCGGGACGACTTTGCATCCCTGGTGCGGCGTCCGACCGCGAGACGGCGGGATAACATCTGCATCGCGGCGCGCCGAGATCGGTCAAGTTGTCGGGTACACGCCGGCACCGGCGCTGCGGTATCCACCGTGCGTTGGTGTGCGTTTCGGAACGCTTGGGGATTACGGACCGCGCCTGCCTCATGCCTCGACCTGGAAACTTCCGCGGCTGGAACGGTTACTACTCGTGGACAGGGAATGATTTTCCCCAGATGGCCGCCCGGGCCATCCGTTACACCCACCGCTTTGGGGATGCCGATGACCGACAAACCCGTTGTTCTGATCACCGGCGCTGCCGGGAATATCGGCCGTTCATTGGCCGGTGCGCTGCAGGATCGCTATCGGGTGGTCGGCCTCGACGTGACGAAGGGCGACACGAACTATCCCGTTATCGAAGTGGACCTGACCGACGAGAAAAGCGTCGTCGAGGCGCTCGAGCGGATCGGAACCGAGCACGGTCGCCAAATCGCCAGCGTCGTTCACCTAGCCGCCTTCTTCGACTTCAGCGGCGAGGACAAACCACAATATAAGTCCGTCAACGTCGAGGGCAGCCGCAATCTCATCCGCGGCCTGCAGCGCTTCAAGGTCGAACAGTTCGTCTATTCAGGCACGATGCTGGTGCATGAACCGTGCTCTCCAGGTGAGCGGATCGACGAGAGCCGCCCCATCGCGCCGGGCTGGGCCTATCCCCGTTCCAAGGCCGAAGCCGAGCAGGCGATCAGTGCTGCGCGGGGCGGCATACCGGTTGTCTTCCTGCACCTCGCCGGCGTCTACGACGAACGCACGTCCGTTCCGACCTTCGCCAACCAGGTCGCCCGGATCTATGAACGCGATTTCCAAAGCCATCTTTATTCCGGCGATACCGATGCCGGGCAGGCGATGATCCATCGCGAGGACATGATCGACGCCTTCGTCCGTACGATCGACCGTCGTGACCAGCTTGCCGGTGAGACCGTCATCCTGGTCGGCGAACCCGATGCGATCGGCTACGACGACCTGCAGGACCGCCTGGGTGCGCTCATCCATGGCAAGGACGAGTGGGCCACGCTGCGCGTGCCGTCCGCCGTCGCGGGAATCGGAGCGTGGGTTCAGGACAAAGCCGAGCCGGTTATCCCGGACGCGATCGACCAGGGCACGCGTCCGTTCATCCAGCCGTTCATGACAAGGATGGCGAGCGACCATTATGCGCTCGATATCAGCCGCGCTCGTGCGCTCCTCGGATGGGAACCCAGGCACCGCCTCGAAGACGAACTGCCCGCCATCGTCGCCGCGCTGAAGAACGACCCTGCCGCCTGGTACGAGGGCAACCGCATTCCGCCGCCCGCATTCGTCACCGAGGCCGAAGCGATCGGCGAGGACCCCGAGGCGTTGCGCGTGCGCCACGACGAGTGGCGCCGCAAGGCGAACGGCGACACGCGATGGGCGCATTTCGTCAATATCGCGCTCGGATGCTGGATCCTGGTCCAACCTGTGATCGTCGAAGTCGAGGAGCCGGCGCTTTTCTGGTCGGAGATCATATTCGGGACGGCGCTGATCGTCTTTTCCACCCTGTCCCTGTCCTGGCGCATGGCCTGGGCGCGCTGGGCATCCGCCGCGGTTGCCGCCGGCATCATGGCGATCCCCTTCCTGTTCTGGACGGCCAATCCGGCCGCATTCCTGTCCGACACGCTGGTCGGGGCGTTCGCTTTCGGCCTCGCGGTCGGCACGCGCCCCGAACCCGGAACCTCGATGGTCGCGGCGATGACCGGGCCGGATATCCCTCCGGGCTGGAGCTACAACCCTTCCGCCTGGACGCAACGGTTGCCGATCATCGTCCTTGCGCTGATCGGACTACTGGTCGCACGTTATCTGACGGCCTATCAGCTTGGTCATATCGAGAGCGTCTGGGAACCGTTCTTCCCCGGTCTTCCGGACGAACCGGAGAAAAACGGCACCGAGGCGGTGATCACCTCTTCGGTATCCGAAGCGTTTCCGATCCCCGACGCGGCGCTCGGCGGATATACCTATGCGCTCGAGATCGTTACCGGCATCGTCGGCGCTCGCGCGCGCTGGCGCACCATGCCATGGCTGGTATTCCTGTTCGGGCTTATGATCGCGCCGCTCGGTATTGTCTCGATCCTGTTCGTGATCATCCAGCCCATCGTCATCGGAACCTGGGCGACGCTGACATTGATCGGCGCTGCCGCCATGCTGATCCAGATCCCCTATTCGCTCGATGAGCTGCTTGCGACCGTCCAGTTCGTGCGGAGACGGACACGCGCCGGACGTCCGTGGCTGCGGGTCTTCCTGTTCGGCGACACCGACAGCGGCCAGCGCAAGCCACGGACCGATGAGTTCGAACGGGGCCCTGCCGAGGTGCTTCGCGAGATGTGGGCGGGCGGCGTCAATCTTCCCTGGAATCTCGCGCTCGCCGCCTTGCTGGCAACATCGCTCTTGTTCACGCGGCTGACGTTCGGGGCGGACGGGACGATGGCCCACTCGGATCACCTTGTCGGCTTTCTCGCGTTGACGGTGATCTCCCTGGCTGCCGCGGAAGTGGCGCGGCCGGTGCGCTACTGTCTCATTCCGCTTGGCGCATCAACGATGGTGACGCCGTTCCTGTTCGGCGCCGACGCCACGCACAGCGTCGCAAGCATCGTGGTCGGGGCTTTGCTCATCGCGCTCAGTTTACGGCGCGGCGAGATCAGGGAGCGCTATGGAAGCTGGGATCGCTGCATTGTCTGACCGGCGCGCACCTGGGCATCGTCAGCCTTGCTTTTGGCGAGCGCGCCGGCCCGCTTTCGGCTTGGGCTCGGTCACGGATCTGGGCGGCTTCCCTTGCTCTGCGGGCGGGCAGATCATCTCATTCTCCACCTCGCGATTCTGGGGTCTTTTCTTGAGGTCGCTCATTTCCATCTCCTGAAATGACGTTGACCGATCGCCAGAGGCGCCCATGCGCCCCTGGCCTCTCTTGCGGCTTCGGTCAGGACCGCTTGTCCGAAAGAGGTTCGCCGCCGTCCTCCTCTTCGAGTAGCACCGCGGCATCCCCCGCCGCCGACAGACGGACCTGGTTGCCTTCGACCGCAGCGACGAGACCGCCTGACAAATAATGGTGGTGATCGCTATGGGAGCCGCTGTCGGCCTTCGTCATCTTGATGCGATCCCCTTCCACCTTGTCGACCGTGCCGATGTGGACGCCGTCGGCACCGATGATTTCCATATGCTCCTTGATCTCACTCAGATCGGCCATGTCCGTTCTCCTGTCGCTCGGATGTCGTTTTACGATGAACGTGCGAGCCATCGGTTCGGCCACCATGGGCGCAACACTTCGGCGCAGAAATGGCTCTCGCCGTTTGGTCTCCTTGCACAATGGGATAGGCCGTTGCGGGATCGAATGCCTGCGGCTGCTGTTGATTGTCATATTGATCGCAGCCCGAGGTCAAAGTGCCGATCACGACCAACCCGGAATGGCAGCAAATGGCGCTCTATGCCGGCGGCGCCGCTCTCTTGCTGATCCTGCTTTTCAAACTTCCCTATGTCGGCCGGCTCTTGCGCTCACTTTTCTCCTTCGCATTGCTCGCCTTCTGCCTTTTCCTGCTCTTCAAGCAGGCTCCCTTCGATCCCAATCTCGCGCGCCTGACAGCCAGGCTCGGGCTCGACAGCCAGGACGTCGTCGGCGGTGAAGTGCGCATCCGCATGGCTCGCGATGGTCATTTCTGGGCGCAGGTATCGATCAACGGCCTCGAACGACGCATGCTGGTGGATAGCGGCGCGACGATCACCGCCCTCTCTCAGCCTACTGCGGAACTTGCCTCGGTGCCGCACGGCGTCGGACTGTTGCCGGTGATCCTGCGGACGGCGAATGGCGCGGTGCAGGCTGAGACCGGCACCGTCGAATGGCTTAGCCTCGGCAGCATCGAGGCGCGGAACCTGAAGGTCGTGATCTCGCCGGCGCTCGGCAATGTGGACGTGCTCGGCATGAACTTCCTGTCTCAGCTGGCGTCCTGGCGGGTTGAGAACCGGGTGCTGGTCCTCGTGCCAAGAAATCCAGCATAGAGCGCTCCGCAAATGAGGCTCGGCACCGCTTGGCGCCGCCGGCTGATATTCGCAGCGCCGTTCGTCCTCAGAGCGGCGACTGTTCACTGAAATGGTGAAGGGTGGACGGTTTCCCGAGCGCGATCGGCGCCGACCAGCGCCCCGGATCTGTGCCCGGTCCACCAAACCCCGAGAACGCCTTCCAGCTGCCGTCGCGATGTTCGATGAGATCCCCGCCGGCGGCGCGAACGAGCGCCAGGCCTCCCGCCACATCCCAGATGTTGGGACGCTCGAACCACGCCATCTCCAGGATCCCCGCTGCGACAAAGGCGCACTCGATGGCAGCGGACCCGGTCTTCCGCCCGTCCCAACCATGAGGCGCGCCGGCGCGGGCATGGGGCTCGCCGCCGAGCCGCCGCCGGATCGCGGGGTTGAGCGCGCTGTCGAGCGGTGCGCCGTTGAAGCGGAGAGGCTCCCCTGCCGCTGCGTGATAGACGCCAGGTTCCAGAGCATGGCTCGCGCTGCACCAGACCGCCCCGACGATTGGCTGGCCGCGATAGAGCACGCCCACCGAGGAGGCGAAGAGAGGGAAGCTGTTGATGAAGTTGGCGGTGCCGTCGATCGGATCGACGGCCCACAGAAAATCGTGACCAGGGCTTGGCCGGTGATCGATCTCCTCGCCGACGATGTCGTGTGTCGGAAAGGTTTCACCCAGGCGGCCGCGAATGAGCGCCTCTACACGGCCGTCAATCTCCGAGACCGGATCCTTGAGGTGCATCGGGTTCTCTTCGGTCCCCTTATACTTGATCCGCAACAGGCCGCCCAGTGCAGCGCGGATTTCAGCGCCGCCCAATTGCGCCAGTTCGACCGCAACGCTTTCGATGCGGGATAGCAATTCCGGCTCTGGCTGAAGAAAGCGATCCTGTGTCACACGAGTACCTTAGGCTTGAGAATCCTGACCGCCGGCACACGGATGCGGATGTCAACAGCCCCCGACAAATTCTCGTTGGGCGAGCGATCATCTAGACGAAACGGGCGGTCCTTGACGGTCATGCGGACTGTCGCCGCCGGCCTTGCCGGGATTGGACAGGGCTGGTCATCGGGCGTCACGGCCCAATGGAGGAGGCTGTCACGCTGATCCGGAGTGACGATCACAACGTCGAGCATACCGTCGCCAGGCAAGGCGTTTCGGGCAAGCGCGAGGCGGGAGCCAGCGTAGCCGATGTTCATCACCTCGACCATCAGACACTGGCCTTCCCACGACCACTCGTCCGCGTCGATGGCACAGTGGAAGGGATCGGCCCTCGCAAGCGCCTTTCGGAACGCCGCACGGCCATTGGCCTGCTTCTCCGCAGCTGAGGCCGGTTCCTCCTCCGCCTCGTCGACAGCGTCGGTCAGCACGCCCGACCCCAATGCTTCGACGAACCGCTTGCAACCCCAGGGCCCGTCAGCCTCGCATCGATCCAGCCATGTCCACTGGTCGATCGACCACCGCCCCGGCAGATCGCGCCAAGGTCCATCAACGCCCAGGGCATGGGCGATGTTGTTTGAACCGCCCAACGGAAGGATCGCGATCGGGCGATCGGCATTCTCGATCTCCGAGACGACATCGGCGACCGTGCCGTCACCACCCGCAGCGATGATGAAATCGACAGGGGCTTGCAGCGCGACCGCCAGATCTTCGTCGCCGTGAGCGCAATAGATCGTATCGATGCCCGCTGCCCCCAGCACCGCTTCGATCGCCTCTCGCGGATCGGGATCAGTGCCGGCATTGTCGTTATGGACGAGAAGCGCGCGCATGAGGTTCCTGCAGGTGGGGATGAGTACAAGTCCGGAAAGCCAAATGCGCCGATTTCGTTCCGGATACCTCTAGCGATCAACCAGCGCCGTGAACCCTGTGCCGCAATCAGTCCGCTTGGAGCGGGACCTCGTGCACTTTGCTGTCCGGCGAAACTTCATCCAGGGCTGCTCGTTTATCGGGAATGTCGACAATGAATGAGAGCAGTTGATGGCCACCTCTTTCGATATTTCTGATAAGGAGGGGACCTCGCGCAACCGTGATGGCGGGGGGCTCCAAGTCTCCATACGCGAATTTCTCCGCCGCCCCAATCTTGTCGGCTCAGCCTTTCCGGCATCGCGCTACTTGGTCAAAGCATTGCTGCAACCGGTCGACTGGATGAATGCGCGCGTCGTTGTCGAATTTGGGCCGGGCACCGGACCTTTGTCCCGAGCCCTCCTTGAAAGGATGCCGCGAGACAGCCGGTTGGTGGCCATCGACCTCAGCCGGCGATTCACCCGCCATCTGCGCCGAACCATTGAAGATTCTCGTTTGCTGGCGGTCCCCGCGCCCGCCGCGTCCGCCGACCTCATTCTGGAAAAGCATGGGCTTGGATCCGCCGATCTCATCGTCACCGGCATTCCATTTTCGACAATGTCCGCCGAGGAGGGCGCTCGCACTCTCGATACAAGTGCGCGGATCCTTCAGCGACGAGGGGCGCTCCTCGCCTATCAGATGCGCTCGACGATAGCTCCACTGCTCGCCGAGCGCTTCGGAGGCGTTGAAACCTCCTATGTTTGGCGGAATATTCCGCCCTGCCACATTTATCGCGCGGAACGCCCTCGCAAGGCTTGAATCCTATGATTTAAGGGAAAGCAGTTGCGAAAACAGCAGGGGCGCGCGTGTTTCATCGCCATCGACCCGTATCCAGCTATCAGCGGCTACTACCGACGACAGGATATGGGACCGCTGATCGCCCTCAAGCTCTATACCAAGAGCACCATAGTCATCATGGTGGGCACGACCCCGCAAGAATAATGTCGTTCCGGGACGGCGCGGTATTCGGGTTTTGATCGGGATGCCGGCTTCGATCGGAACGCGAAGCATTTCTCGCAGCAAAGCGCCAAAGAAGAAGCGGAATCCCACGGCGGCGGCGACAGGATTTCCCGGCAGGCCCAAAAATGGCCTGTTATCCGCTAGCGTCGCGAACAATATTGGTTTGCCGGGACGCATGGAGATGAATGGTCGCACCGAGTTTTTCGAGCGTGCCGGGGATCAGGTCAAAGTCGCCAGCAGACACACCACCTGTCGAAATGAGGATATCCGCATCCTGGTCGATCAGGCCCTTTTCAAGTTGATTCGCCTCATCGGCCGCATGGTGAGAAGAATGGTACGGCAATCCAATTTCACGCAGTGCTGCCATTAGCATGGGCCCGTTACTGTCGGGAATGCGCGCAGGATGATGATCCAGTGACGCCGCATCGGCCGCCAGTTCTGAACCAGTGGAGACGAGCCGCACCCGTGGCCAACGCCGGACCTCCACCTCGGGCACTCCCGCCGCCACCATCAACCCGATACCGGCGGGTGAGAGCAGCTTGCCCCGCGCCACCAATGGGGCTCCGGCAGGCACATCTTCGCCCGGCAGGCGGATATTGCTTCCCGCGGGCACCGGCGTGGTAAGCGATAGCCGGCGGCCGCCACCAACCATGGTGCTGACAGCCTTTTCTTCGATCAAGACTGAGTCCGCTCCGTCCGGAACGGGCGCGCCAGTCGCGATGCGTGCCGCCTCACCCGCGCGCAGACTTTCCGGCGATACGCCTGCCGCTCCGTATCGCTCGACAACCAGCATATGAACAGGATCGTCTGCCGAAGCTCTTAAGGTGAAATCGCTGGCCAGCGCGAAGCCGTCCATGGCCGATGCGCGGAATCTGGGGACTGGCAGTTGAGCCAGTGGAGGCGTAGCAACGACCCGGCCGGAAGCAGCGAAAGCCGGCACCATTTCTGTGGAAAGTTCGGGCGCGTGATCGCGCAGTATCCGCAAAGCCGTATCGACGTCGGGCCTTGCCCTACCCATGAGACCCCAGCGTCATCAAGTCCGTCGTTCGGTTGATGTTGGGAAGTTGCTCTCCCTCTAGCAGTTTGGGGGAGCCAGCGGCGATCAAGCCGGTCCATTCCCGCATGGAGCCGCGAATGTTGCCGGCTAAATGACGATCGAGCGTCGCAGCGAGCGCGCTCGGCCAAATTCCAATCACAGGATGCTCCTGAAGATAGGTCGGCTCATCGCACGCTTTCAGGCGCCGCAAAAGGCTGTCCGGCAGGGTCGGGACATCGCATGGGACACTCAAAACCCGATCGAGGCCGTGACACGTAGCGTAAGCCATGGCAGCATTAAGCCCACCCAGAGGGCCGCGGCCCGGTCCGGGAATATCGGGTGCCGATATCTCCTCGTTCCATTCCCGGCCGCATATGAGTACCGTATCGACGTGCGGCCGGAGCGTGCCAATCACATGGTCGATCAATGGACGGTTTTTCCAGGCTGCCAAAGCCTTGTCGCTGCCAAACCGCCGTGATTGACCGCCCGCCAGCACGGCTCCCAGCAGGGTCATCGGGCAAGAAGCGCCGCGTCCGGGCGGACCAGTGAAATCAGCGGTAGCCCAGCCTCGGCGGCCCGAGCGATGGCAAGATCTGTCGGCGCGGAGATGGTGGCCAGTAGCGGACAATTGGCAAGTGCCGCCTTTTCCACCAACTCATAGGAACAGCGCGAACTGAGCAGTGCGAATCCTCCGGACCAATCCATCTGCCTGCGCGCCATGGCGCCGATGAGTTTGTCGAACGCATTGTGCCGACCGACGTCTTCGCACACCAACCTGATCGTGCCTTCATGATCGCACAGTGCGACCGCGTGGACCGCCCCGGTGAGATGGTTCAACGGCTGGAGATCGCGCAAGCTGGCGATAGCGGTGAAAACCGCCCGGTGCGAACCGGCGAAGCTGTTATGAACTTTCGGCAACGGACGCATTGCTTGCTCGAGATTTTCAATCCCGCACAAACCACACGAGCTTTCCGATGCGCGGTGCCTGACACGATCATGCACGCGGCTTGCCAAATGCGCGGACAAGGTGAGGCGTATGATCCATCCGATGGCGCTGTGATAGACATAGATGTCGATGATGTCGCTGGCATTGTCCGCCAATCGCTCGCTCAGGGCAAAACCGGTGGCGAGATCTTCGAGTTCGGCCGGTGTCGCCATCAAAACTGCGTAGCCGATGCCGTTGACTTCAATGGCAACGGGGCTCTCCACAGCGATAGGGCGATCGCTCGGGGCGCCTTCGTCCGACGGGAACAACCGCTCGAACCTCTGACCGATCGAAACGGAACTGGAGAGGTCGTCCCCCACGTCAGGAACATAAGGTGATGATGGCAGTCGGTCCCTCATTCCAGGGATGCGCCTCTGCTTATAGAGGAACGACGACGAATATTCTTTTTCCGTATATAAAATGGCCGTCCCAAATAAAGCGCGAATGGTACCATTCGTTCCGGAAGGAAATTGCTCACAGGCAGGCGGATACCAAAGCAATGGGTGCACCGGTGATGAATGTTCCGGCGAAACCCGCACCTGCCGATGCTACAGCCAGGTGCCTTTCGAAACCAACCAGCGTTTTCCAGGTCCACCAGATCGTCCCGATGCCGGCGCCCAGGGCCAGGAACCAGACTGTTCCCAGCACCCAGATGAACAGGTTCGCTTTGCCTGGCCACATGCTTTTCCAGCCACTGGCGCATCCCAGACCGTGGAGGGCATAGAGAAGCGAAAAACCCGCTGCCCAGACGATCAGTCCGGCGCTGGCCCGTGCCAGAAGCTTCACCGCGCGACCCCCGGGACAAAAAGGCAGGCAAGGACGATCAGCGTCGTCATACCGGCAAAATCGCCAAACAGCCGCGCCAGCGACAGTTCCAGCACACGCGCGGCCGAGACATAGCGAGCGGCGATTCGCGCGCGGGCGAACGCGGCGCACAGGCCCGCGAGAACGGCATGGATCGCGCCATAGGCCAACAGCGCCCAGGCGATTGCCGCATAGGCATGGCTGTCAGGAGACGGCAGCGATGTGATCCCGATCACGATCATCCCCGCGACCGCGGATGCCTGGGCAATCGCTGCAAGCAAAGCCGCCAGACCAGCCGAAGACAGTTCATCCGTCCTCGCCTTACGTTCTGCTCTGCGTGCCAGCAGTAGACCAGTCATGGCCGCGAGTGCCGTCACGATCCCGATAGCGTGCCCATCGTTGATAATCTGCGGCGGCGGCCAGCCTGGGGCAACGACCCATAGAAAAGCGTAGCCAAAGAGCAGTGATGCCAACAGAACCCCATCGGCGACCAGAAGGAAGATACTGCCCCACCAGCCCGGCGCTCCGGCCGCCTCGCGGTGGATCGGCGCGGTCTTTCCGCATCCGATCGAGACCACGCCGACATCCTCGCGCGCGCCCAGCTTCCATGCCCAGCACCAGCCCAGAGCGACGACCCCGGCAAAAGGTACGAGCGTGAGCCAGTAATATCCAAACAGCACGGATAGGAAAAAGCCGCCCGTCACGGCTGCGGTAACGATGGGAAGGCGGGTGTTGCCCGGCAGAATCACGACATGGTCGATCGCCCCGCTAACAGAGTCGACCGCCATGGTCTCACGCCAGCCGTGCCGCGCCTCGGCCAGATAGCCCTCTCCGCGCGCCAGATGAAGCGCGAGCCCCGGATCGATGACGAGCGGCTCGCGGTCGGTGACGTGCGGTTGACTGGCGATGTTATAGGTCGGTGCCGGGATAGGCATTGCCCATTCCAGCGTGCCGGCGCGCCATGGATTGCGCCGGGAGCGGCGGGAGAGGAAAATCTGCAAGCCGACGTCCAGCGCAAACAGCGCGAAACCGAAAGCCATGATGAAGCTGCCGACCGACGACAGCAGGTTGAGCGCGGTCCAGCCCATCTCCGCCGGATAGGTATAGATGCGGCGCGGCATGCCGAGCAGCCCGGTAAGGTGCATCATGAAGAACGTCAGATTGAAACCGATGAGGATCAGCCAGAATGCGGCCTCGCCGAGGCGCGGGACGCGCGACCGGCCGGTGAAATGTGGCAGCCAGTAATAGGCGCCCGCCAGCATCGGAAAAATGAACCCGCCCACCAGGACATAATGCAGATGCGCGACGACGAAATGGCTGTCATGGGCCTGCGCATCGAAGGGGACCATCGCCAGCATCACGCCGGTCAGCCCACCGAGCACGAACACGAGGAAGAAGCCGACGAGGTAGAGCATCGGCAGCTTGAGTTCCGGCCGGCCGTTCCACAACGTCCCGATCCAGGCGAAGATCTGCAACGCGGTCGGCACCGCAACCAGCGCGGAGGCGGCCGAGAAAAATCCCAGCGCCAAGTGCGGAATGCCGGTGGTGAACATGTGATGCACCCACAGCCCGAAGCTGAGAAACGCGAGCGCCAGCAGCGCGGCGACGATCCAGCCATAGCCAAGGATGCCGGTGCGGGCCATGACGGGGAGCACGGTGGAAACCACCCCGGCGGCCGGCAGAAAGATGATGTACACCTCTGGATGTCCGAACAGCCAGAAGAGATGCTGCCACAAGAGCGGGCTTCCCCCCCGGGATGGATCGAAGAACGGCCAGCCGAACGCCCGCTCCACCTCCAGCAGGATCGATCCCAGGATCAGCGGCGGAAAGGCGACGATCATCATCAGCGCGGTGATGAGCAGATACCAGGCGAACAGCGGCATCGTGTCCAGCCGCATGCCCGGCGCGCGGATTTTGAGGATCGAGACGCTGATCTCGATCGCCGCGGCTATGGCCGAAATCTCTACGAAGGTGATGCCGAGCAGCCAGACATCGGCGTTGATCCCGGGTGTATAGGCTTTCGACGACAGCGGCGTGTACATGAACCAGCCGCCGTCAGGTGCCACACCGAGCGCCAGCGCCGCGATCAGGATCGTGCCGCCGAACAGATAGCACCACCAGCCATAGGCGGAGAGCCGGGGAAATGCCATGTCGCGGCTGCCGAGCATCTTGGGTAGCAGATAGAGCGCCAGCCCCTCGAACATGGGGATCGCAAACAGGAACATCATGATGCTGCCGTGCATCGTGAAAAGCTGATTGTAGACAGCAGGACCGACAAAGGCGCTGTCCGGCGTGGCCAGCTGCGCCCGGATCAGCATCGCGAGCACGCCGCCGATCGCGAAGAAGGCAAAGGCAGCCAGGATGAAGCGCTTGCCGATGTCCGAATGGTTGACCGATACCAGCGTCCCGCGCCAACCCTTGGGCGCGCGCCAGATCGCGGTAAGCGCCAGATGACGACGCAGCGCGGTCATTGGCCAGCGCCTTGCCGGAAAGCTGCCCAGCCTGCGGCGTCATGCGCGATGACGCGGAAGCGGTGACTCGCGTGATCGAGTCCGCAGAACTCGGCGCATTGTCCCTCATACAGTCCCGGCCTGTCGGCCACGATCCGCAGCACGTTCACCTGGCCGGGGATGGCATCCATCTTGCCACCGAGGCGTGGCACCCAGAAGCTGTGGATCACGTCGGCAGAGACCAGATGGACATCTACGGGCCGGCCGACGGGAATGTGGAGCGTCCCGCGTGTGAGGATCGGCGTGCTCGCGCCGGGTTGGCGGAATGTCCATTGCCATTGCTGTCCCGTCGCATGGACGACGACGAGGTCGGGTGCGGCACGGGGCAAAGAGCGGTTGCCGAGCACGAGCGCATAACCGAGAAGCGCCGCAAGGACGGCGCCGGGCATGGCCACCCCCAGCCAGCCAAGCCAGATCGCGTCACCGCCCTTCCCGCCAGGCCCGCGCCGGCGGAACGACAGCGCCAACAGCGCCAACACCAGGATCGTGAGGGCGGCAGCACCCGCCAGCATCACCCACCACAAGGTGGCGACACCGGATGCGCCCGGCCCGTGCGCATCGAGCGTGGACATTGGCGAAGCGCAGCCGCCCACGATCAGGGCTGGCCCTATCCGGCAAAGCCGGTGCATGATGCGCCAATGGTCTTGAACAACGATGATGCCGCCGATCCCCTTGAAACGGATGGCCCACTTGTCGATCCGATCGCGGATCAGCCGCATTTCCATCGCACCGAATCGAAGATCGCGGTGGCCGGACACCCGATCCACGCCATGCTCGTGGCCTTTCCCGTGGCGCTGGCGATTAGCACCCTCGGGGCCGACGGCTTCTACTGGTGGACCGGCGACCTGTTCTGGGCGCGGGCGGCGCTGTGGGCTGGCGGCATGGCCTTTCTGCTCGGCGTACTTGCCGGGATATCCGGTACCGTAGAGTTGCTGCTCGTCTCCGGTATCCGCGCGCGGGCTGCAAGCTGGACCCATTTCGTCATCGCCGTCATGCTGCTCTCCGTGCTTGGGGCGAATTGGGGCTATCGCCTGACGACTGGCTTTGAGGAAGCGGTGCTGCCCTGGGGGCTGCTGCTGTCGGCCTTTGCGGCAGCCTTCACCGCGATCACCGGTTGGCATGGCGGCAAGCTGGTGTTCGACTATCAATTAGGCACCTCGTCCACCGGCAAGGGCTGATCCTGCGGCTGGAGAAGCCATTCGGGAACTAGCTGCTCGTCAATCAGCGGTTTGCCCAGTACCAGCAACAGAATGACGATCGCCGATAGCGCCGCTGCGATAAGGGGGGTGAACGGCCAACCGCGTGGCGGATCATAGCTGCCCTGGCGTTCCCCGGCGAGCAGGGTGACGTGCCCGATCCACGCATGAAGCAGGACGAGCGCTCCCACGCCGACCAGCTTCGCGAACATCCACGGCACGAATACGCCGCGCATGAAGAGAAGCGCAGTGCCCGCCGCGATCGCGAAGACGGCCGCCGGCGTTACAAGTCCGATATAGGCATGGTGCGTCAGTATCCGCAGCCGACCATATTCCTCCTGATCGTGACTGGCATAATGGCGTGCCAGCAGCAGCGGTAGACCCACTAGCCCCGCGGACCAGATGCACAGGGCCGCAAGGTGCAGGAATTTTACCGCGGTAATCATGACGTCGCTGCGATGGAGGCCCAGCCGCGCTTGGCTATGATCGCCAGAACGAGCGCATAGGGGATGACGCCGGGCACCCACATGATGAGACCGGCCAGTTGCTGGTCGGTCAGCGGTGACATGCCCCACGCCAGCGTCGTTCCGGCATGGGTAGCGTAAAGCGCGGTCGGCGCGAAAGTGAGCAGTGCGCCCAGCATTCCCATCTGGGCCATCGCAGTGATCGTCATGAGACTGGAGGAAACGGACGGAGCCGCGAACAGACAGCGCCAGAACCAGATGGCGGAGACAAGCAGGCTCAACTGCATGACCCAGTAGACCAATGTGTCCATCAACGCCCGATCGTACAGAGCCGGGAGGTGCCACAGCCACAACAAGGCGGTAGCCGAAACGAATGCGCAACCCAGCGCGCCGGATCGGCGGGCAGGAAAGGCCAGCGCGATAAGAGGAGCGGCCACCGCGACGATCAGGATATGATGCAGTGCCCGGGCTGAGAATAGCGCCACGCTTATGGCGCACAATGGCGACACGAACACTATCGCCAAAACGGCCACGCCGGCCAGTGCGGGCCTAGGCCGGGCTGTGCGTCCGATCAGTACGATTGCCATCGCCAGGCCGGCGAGCAGCACCGGGTCCGTGTTCCAGGCATTCATCGCTTCGGCGGGAAGGGGCGCAGGGCCGCAATAGCTGGTCACTTGCATGCCCCCATCGCTTGAATCACCCGGCTTCGCTCAGAGCGTCATGACCATAGGCGAGCCCAAGAGCCAGTATGGCGCCACCCACGATATTTCCCGCCGTGCTGATGGCCAGATTGGCCACACCACCCGCAATGGCGACTGCGGACCCTGCTTCGGCAAGCCAGCCGAGGGGGAGGATCGACATATTGGCGACCGAATGCTCAAGCCCGGCCGCGACAAAGACCGTCACCGGGCCGACGATCGCGAGGATCTTGGCCGGAATCGTCTGCGCGCCCATCGCCATCCATACCGCCAGGCAAACGAGGATGTTGGCGAGGATGGCTGACGAGAATACGCTGGCCGCTGGCTTCGCTAGCTTGGATTGAACAAGTGCGATCGCAGCATCGCCCACGCCATCTGTCAGCCCTCCTGCAGCGGCAAATAGCAGTGCGATCATACCACTGCCTATCAGATTACCGGTCCAGACGACTGCCCACGCCTTGGCGAGCCGGCCGAATCCAAGATCACCGGTAATGGCCGGAAGCACCTGCATGGTGTTGCCGGTAAACAGCTCTGCTCCAACGATCATGACCATGATCAGGCCAACGGAAAACGCCGCCCCTGAAGCAATGTTCACCAAACCGGTATCAGCCATGGCCGCTTGCGATACGAGCGCGGCGATTGAACCCATCGCGATGAACGCACCAGCGAAGATAGCGAGGATCATCAGGCGCGAAACGGCCTGCTGAGCCTTGGTCGCCAGGGTGGAGGACGCCGCCTGAGCGATCGCCTTGCCGACAGGATCTTCGAAGGATTGCTCCGCCAAGTTCAGCCCACCTTCTCGATGCGGACAGGCACGGCCTTGCTGGCCGGAGTTTTGGAGTTCCTGTCGTGGTGGGCAAGGGCGATCAGCGGATTAAGTTCCGGGTAGTAGCCCACGATTGTGCCAGCCGGCAGATCGAATGGCACGATCTCCAGATCGTCGATGCGGCGAAGATGCTGGTCGCCGGCGTCGCCCACCAGCGACACGCGCTGCCCGGCCGCCAGTCCCGCCCGCTCGATGTCGACAGGGCTGATCAGGATGACATCCCGCTTGCCTTCGATTCCTCGCATGCGGTCGCTATACCCATAGATGGTGGTGTTGAACTGGTCGTTCGAGCGCACGGTGACGAGGCGATAGCGGCCATCGGCGTCGGCGACATCGGTGGCTGCCAGCATCTCAGGAGCGGTGAACTCCGCCTTGCCGCTTTCCGTTTTCCAGATCCGTTCGCGTGCATCGTTGCCCCGATAGAATCCGCCCGGCTCGAACATCCGCGCGTTCATGTCGTGAAACTGCTCGTGATAGGTCTCGGCGATCAGATCGCGCACGAGGCCATAGTCGTCCGTCCACTCGTCCCAGCGTAGCTTGGGATTTGCAGACAGGGTTGTCTTTGCGATGCCAGCCACGATCGCCAGTTCCGATTTCAGATGCTCGCTGGCCGGCTGGCGATGGCCAAGCGAGCCGTGAATGTGGCTGAAGCTGTCTTCGACTGTCACTGTCTGAGGACCACCAGCCTGCATGTCTTCCTCGCTTCGGCCCAAGCAAGGCAGGAGATAGGCGGTGCGCCCGTTGAACAGATGTGAGCGGTTGAGTTTCGTCGCGATCTGCACTGTCAGATCAAGCTGCTCCCATGCTGGTTCGATCCGGCCCTGGTCGGGAATGGCACGCAGGAAATTGCCGCCCAGACCGATGAAAGCGCGGACCGATCCGTCGAGTACGCCTTCACAGACCCTGACCGTCGTCATGCCCTCGTCGCGCGGCGGATCGAAATCGAACTGCTCGGCGAGCTTGTCTAGTGGAACGAGCTCGGGTTTCTCGGAGATGCCAACTGTACGTTGACCCTGAACGTTGGAGTGGCCGCGCACCGGGCAAATACCGGCTCCCGGCCGTCCGATATGCCCACGCATCAGCAGCAAGTTGAGCAACATCGCGATATTTTCGAACCCGTGGACATGCTGGGTCAGGCCCATGCCATAGACGCCGATCACGCGGTCCGCCTCGACATAGACCCGTCCGGCTTCCTCGATATCGGCGCGACTGAGCCCCGATTCCTGTTCGATCCGCTCCCAAGACGTCGCTTCCGCCTTTGCGCGGAAGGCATCATAGCCGGTGCAATGCGCTGCGATGAAATCATGATCGATCACCGTTCCGCCGCGCTGTTCATCCGCAGCCAGAACATATTTGCATAGCCCCATGATCGCGGCGATGTCGCCGCCCGCCCTGACCTGCAAATATTGACAACTGATCTGTGTGTTACGCCCGGTCAGCATCTGGCCGGGCCGTTGGGGGTTGGTGAATTCAAGCAATCCCTTCTCGCGGATGGGGTTGAACGTCACAACCTTGCATCCACGCTCCACCGCTTTCTGCAGCGGATGGAGGAAACGTGGACTGTTCGTTCCCGTATTCTGGCCGAAGAAGAAGATGGCATCGCATTGCTCGAAATCGTCGAGCACGCAGGTGCCGACCGGCGACCCGATCAGTTTGTTGAGCGTGACCGACGTCGTTTCGTGGCACATGTTGGAACTGTCGGGCAGATTGTTGTGCCCATAGAGGCGGGAGAACAGCGCATAGAGATAGGAGGTTTCAAGGCTCGCCCGCCCCGACGCATAGAAAACAGCGGATTTGGGCTCTATAGCCTTCAGTCCCGCGCCTATCGCCGAGAATGCCTCCTCCCAACTGCACGGCACATAACGGTCGCTCGCCTGGTCGAAACGCAGAGGATGGGTCAAACGCCCCTGCTGCTCGAGATCATGGTCGCTCCATTTTCGCAGCTCGGTGACGCTGTGTTCGGCGAAGAAGTCCGGCGTGCAGCATCGCGTCGTCAGTTCCCACAAGGTCGCCTTGGCGCCGTTCTCGCAGAATTCGAAGGCATGGGGATGCTTCGGTTTGCCCCAGGCGCAGCTGGTGCACATGAAACCACCGGTCTTGTTCTGTGTTCGAAGCGTCGCTAAAGCGCCCGGCGAGGACATTTCACGGGCCATCGTTTGGACGATGCCGCGGAGGGATCCCCAACCACCGGAAGTTCCCTCGTATTCGGTGGGCTTAGTATCATCCGTCATCGCAGGCTCTGTCCTCCTACATGCCCCCCCTTCCGTAAGTCTCCCTGCGGTCGATCGGTTGCGCCGTCACATAATGTAACAGTACGGACAAACGATCGAACCAACCCTTAGTGACGAATTAACGCACTTTCGTCGGTGATCGGCGCGCCGCCATCTTTCTCTTCGAGCAGCACCGCCGCCGGTCGGTCGTGCTTCACTCCTTCATATGACATTTCATCACTGCTGCTCGGGATAATCTTCCGGCTTGACCGTGCCGACCACCGGGCGATCCTCCACTTTCTCCTGCGGCTGTCCACCACCAGTGCGGTCATCGCCTTCCGCGGCGTCGGGCCGTGCATCGCCCAATGGCCCGCGCGGCATCTCATCAGGGTTCTTCTTGTCTTGTTGATTATCCATTGTCGCCTCCATCGGTTGGCGTGCGCCCTTCAGCGCCGGCCGGCGCCTTCACGGCCCGCTCTGGAATCCTCTTCCTCGCCCTCGCGAGTCATCGTCTGCGGGTCGTAATCATCGGGAATGCTCCCGCCGCTCAGCGGGTCGCGCTTCGGCTCCCGGTCGAGCGTGTCGCTCGGCCGCCGCGCGGCACCCTCGGGCTGGTTCTCGGTCGAGATATTGGGATTGCGCACCGTCTCGGTGGGGACGTCGCGCACCGTGCGGTCATCATTCATGGGCCTTCTCCTTATGTGCATCTTTCGGTGCCTTGCCGAATGCCTTGCGCAGCTCATCCTTGGCGCTCTCCAGCACCTGTCGCTGGCCCTCGCCGAGATTGTCACCCGCGCGGTTGATGTAGAAGTTGAGCATGCCCATTGCCGATTGGAGCGGCGTACCCTTGCGACGCTTGCTGTGCTCAGCCGAGCGCTTGAGCGAGGCCGCGATCTTCGCGGCGTCGTCCTGTTTGAACACGCCATCCTCGAGATCGAGCGCGTCCGAATGCTCGGTCACGTCCTGCGACCATTTTTCCCCGGGCATGGCTCAATCCTTCCCGCTGCCGGGTTCGGCCATGCCGCGATGCATTTGCGCGAGCGTCGATTGCGGCACGACGCCCGATGCGGCGACCTGAAGCTTGTTGGAAAGGCCCGAAACGATATGCCCTTTGCCGGAGAGCATCGCCTTCCAGCCGTCGCGCGCCACCTTGGCGGGATCGGCCTTGTCCCGCTGGCCGACATCGGTATCTAGCATGCCCGCGCGCTCGAAAAACTCGGTCTCCGTCGCCCCCGGCATCAGCGTGGTGAGGGTGACCCCGTCGACATCCTTGATCTCGTTGCGCAGCGCCTCGGTGAAATTGTCGACGAACGCCTTGGTTGCGTTGTAGACCGCGTTGAAGCTGCCCGGGATGTAGCCGGCGATCGATCCGGTCACGAGGATCTTGCCGGCGTTGCGGGCGACCATGTCCGTCAGCACTTTCTGCAGCAGATAGATGGTGCCGGTGATGTTGGTATCGATGGAATGGCGCCAATGCGCCACCTCCTGCTCCAAAAAGGGGCCGCCGGTGCCGACGCCGGCATTGGCGCAAAGCACGTCGACCTGGCGGCCCTCGGTCGCGGTGAGGAGCCGGTCGACGCCTTCGAATGTCGCAAGATCGGCCTGGACCGATCGGACATCGACGCCGTGATCCTTGAAATCCTGCGCCGCGGCTTCGATCAGCGGCTCATCGGCGACGACGAGCAGATCATAGCCGTCCTCCGCGACAACATGCGCAAGTTCGAAGCCGATGCCGGTCGAGGCTCCCGTGATGATCGCGAATTTATCGGCCATGCCCATCTCTCCTTACGCGGCAACCCGATCGAGCCCGGGCTTCAGGACCACCTTGGTCACGTCGTTCTGATGATCGTGGAAGATCTTGTAGCCATCGGGCGCCTCGCTCAGTGGCATGCGATGGCTGATCAGGAAGGTCGTATCGATCTTCCCCTCCATGATCGCATTGAGCAGCCCCGGCAGATAATGCTGCACATGGGTCTGGCCGGTCTTGAGGGTCAGGCCCTTCTCCATGAAGGCGCCCAATGGAAACTTGTCGACGAAGCCGCCGTAGACCGCCGGCATCGAGACGCGCCCGCCTTTGCGGCAGGCGATGATCGCCTGGCGGATCGAGTGGGTGCGATCGGTGCCCGTGAAGGTCGAGACCTTGATCTGGTCCCAGACATTGTCGGCGAACAGGCCGTGCGCCTCCAGCCCGACCGCATCGATGCAGGCGTCGGGGCCGATGCCGCCGGTCATCTCCATCAGCGCCTCGTAGGTCTTGCTCTCTTCGAAATTGATCGTCTCGGCGCCGAACTTCGCCGCCAGTTCGAGCCGGCGCGGGAAATGATCGATGGCGATCACGCGTTCGGCACCCATCAGGAACGCCGCCTGCACGCAGAACAGCCCGACCGGGCCGCAGCCCCAGACCGCGACCGTGTCGCCGGGCTCGATCTCGGCATATTCCGCCGCCTGCCAGCCGGTCGGCAATATGTCGGAAAGGAACAACACCTTGTCGTCCTCGACCCCGTCGGGGATGACGATCGGGCCGACATCGCTGAACGGCACTCGGACATATTCGGCCTGACCGCCCGCATAGCCGCCGGTCATATGGCTGTAGCCGAACAGCCCGCTCATCGGCTGGCCGTAGAGCGTCTGGGCGATGTCCTGATTGTCGGCCGGGTTGGCGTTGTCGCAGGCGGAATATTGGTGCTTACCGCAATGGTAGCAGCCGCCGCACGCGATCGTGAACGGCACCACGACGCGCTGGCCCTTCTTGAGCGTCGACCCGGGACCGGTCTCCACCACCTCGCCCATGAACTCATGCCCAAGAATGTCGCCGGCTTGCATCGTCGGGATATAGCCGTCGTAGAGATGCAGGTCCGATCCGCAGATCGCGGTCGAGGTGACCTTGATGATCGCGTCGCGGGGGTTGAGGATCTCGGGATCGTCCACCGTATCGACGCGGACGTCATGCTTTCCGTGCCATGCCAGAGCGCGCATCAGGCCGTCTCCTCTTCGAATTGCTTTCGGGTGCGAGCCGCCGTGGCGATCTCGCCGGTTTCCATGAGCTGCTTGAAGCGCCTGAGGTCACGCCGCGCCTGGATGGCAGGCTCGCGCTGGAACATTTTGGCGATGATCTTGCCGATGAACCCCGCGGGCGGATCATAGAGAATCGTCGCGGTGACCACCGTGCCGCGATCGCCCGCATCGCGGAAATCGATCCGGCCGCTATTGGGCACGTCAGCGCCGTCCTTGGACGCCCAGGCGATCAGCTCATTAGGGCGCTCTTCGGTGATGACCGCATCCCACTCGACCGTTTTCCCGCCCGGCGCCTTGACCACCCAGTGGCTGGTCGCATCATCGATGACATCGACCCGCTCGACATTGTCCATGAAGCTGGGAAGCCGACTGAAATCGCGCCAGTAGGCATAGAGCTCTTCACGCGGGCGCTTGATGGTGACCGAGCGGCCCACAAGACTATCGCCCTTCGCTTCCACCAGATTGCCTGTCGCATCGCCAATCTTGTCGGACCGTTTCGACGTCGTGATCGGCGCGTCGTCATCACGCAGTTCGGACATTTCGCTTCTCCTGCGGGTGTTGTGCTCAGTGAAGAAACAAGGCATTCATGACGCCGTTCCTGCGTGAAGAACGTCCCGTCACGATAGCGGCTCGCCTCGCGTCATTGTGTAGGTGCCGACATCTTCAACGAACCCGCCCCTAACCGTTGAGTTGCCTGTCAGCGCCGCCGCTTAACAATGATCATAGCGAAACTTCACCTCGGCTGGATCGGCCAGGCCTCATCGCTCGTTCAGACCATGCGTTCTTTATTCAGGCAGATTGTCGGATGTTGATGGACCGACTCCTCGCGAACCGACGCGGCGTCGCTCTGACGCCCGAGGAGCGTGCGCGGCTGGAAAGCACGATCAGCGAGGTCCGGACCTTCGAACCGCGTTTCGCCATCGTCGAGGCGGGCAGACATGTCGAGGTCAGCACCTTCCTGCTCGAAGGCATCATGTCCCGCTACATCCAGGACAGGAAGGGCTTGCGGCAGCTTGTTTCTATCCATGTTCCCGGTGAGTTCGTCGATCTTCATGCCTATCCCATGCGCGAACTCGATCATTCGATCGGCACGCTCACTGCCGTCACGGTGGCGCTCGTTCCGCATAAGGCGCTGAAGGAAGTTCTCGATCCCCGCCCCGAGCTCGCCCGCAAACTCTGGTTCTCGACGCTGATCGACGCCGCCATGCATCGTGCTTGGCTTTTTCGGGTGGGCCGGCTGGATGCGGTCGGGCGGGTCGGGCATTTCCTTTGCGAGATGAATGCGCGGCTCTATGCGGTGGGGCTCTCGGACGGGCGGCGTTTCGTCCTGACGCTCACCCAGGCCGACATCGCCGAGATTTGCGGCCTCACCACCGTCCATATCAACCGGGTGCTGCGCCAGCTCCGTGAAGCCGGCCTCTGCCAGATGCGTTCCTCGCTGGTCGAAATCGACGATCCCGAAGCCCTCGCGCGGCGCGGGAATTTCTCGCCGGACTATCTCTATCTCGATCCCCCTCCGCAAAGCGTTGATAAGGAAGGTCCCCATGTCTAGCTACTCGCCGACCGACCCGTTCGCCGATCCCGGTATCGCGACGGCAGAGGATGGCCACGTCATCCTCGAAGGGCCGGGGGGGATTGCCATCACCATGACCGCGGAAGCCGCGATCGCCACGGGCCAAAGTCTGATCGAAGCGGGAGAGCAGGCCCGGAAGGTCATCGAAAGCGACTGACCGCATTACATGCACGACTGACAATTATCATATCGAAACAACAGGCCGTCAGTTTGTCGTCTGCCAATGGACCTGCTATCTCATTGGCTGGCCGACGGCCAACGCACAGTCGGAACAGCCGCGCACTTGCACGGACGACATACTCTCCTTCAATGCGCAGCCGCAAGGAAGGATGAACCATGCCGCCGGCAAGCCTGCATTCCCTGTCCGACCCGCACTTCTCCGCCGACACGGCCGCCTGGCTCGCGGCGATTGTCGAGGATTCTACCGACGCCATCCTCAGCAAGACGCTGGATGGCACGATTACCAGCTGGAATGCGGGCGCCGAGCGCCTGTTCGGCTATTCGCGCGAGCAGGCTATCGGACGGCCGATCAGCCTGATCGTCCCGGAAGATCGGCTGCATGAGGAGGCGGATATCGTCGCCCGTCTTCGCCTTAGTGATCGCATCGGCCGGTTCGAGACGGTCCGGCGAACCCGCCAGGGCATATCCGTTCATGTCGAAGTGACGATCTCCCCGCTTCGAAGCGCGGACGGAACGATCATCGGCGCCTCCACGATCGCACGGGATATCGGCGATCGATTGCGCCATGCGAACGAGCAGGCGCTGCTGCTGGGCGAGATGCGGCATCGGGTCAAGAACCTGCTGTCGATCGTTCAGGGCCTCATCAGCATCGGCAGCCGCCGCGCCGATGATGTGCAGACATTCACCGAGCAATTGACTGCGCGTATCACCTCGCTCGCTGCCGCACAGGCGCTCGTGCTGCACAGCGAGGACGGGTCGGAGGGCGCCTGCGCGACCCTGGGCGAGATTCTTGCGGCGGTGATGGCGCCCTATGAGAGTGATGGCATCGCTCTCGCGGATTGCGATGCAGCGGTGGGCCAGCACGCAATGACGTCGCTCGCCCTGTTGTTCCACGAACTCGCCACCAACGCGGTCAAATATGGCGCGCTTTCAAATCCCGAAGGATCGCTCCGCGTCGAAATCACGGCAGACCGGGAAGCGGTTTCTATCCTGTGGCGCGAAACCGGTGGTCAACGATCGGAAAGCCCTCAGATCGGGTTCGGCACGACCCTGCTGCAGGCAACGCTCAGGGGATTGCAGGGAACCATAGATCGGGAATGGCGCGACGGCATATTCGCAACCAGATTGATGCTGCCGTGTGACGCGCTTGCGCGGTGACAGGCACCCGGCTCCCTATTCGCAATTCGTCGCTGGGAACGGCGGTCGGGAGAAGCGTGTTGTAAAGCAGCAGGATGAAGGAAGATGTCTTCGCCCAATGGTGCAAAGCAGGTCACGGATGCCGAAACTCTGTCTCCGGCGCTGCCAGACGAGGTCATCCGCGCGGCCATGTCGCTCCTCGAAACTGCGAGCACGGCCAAAATAGGCCTCGCGACTGCCGAAAGCTGTACCGGAGGGCTGCTCGCATCACTCCTCACAGACATAGAGGGCGCCAGCAACGTCTTCGACCGCGGCTTTGTGGTCTATAGCAAGGAGGCCAAATGCGACCTGCTGGGGCTCAGCCATGAGATGATCGACGATTGCGGCGCGGTCAGCGAGCCGGTGGCGCGCGCCATGGCCGAGGGCGCCTTGCGACGATCGGATGCGCGGCTGGCGATCGCGATCACCGGCTTTGCCGGGCCAGGCGAGCCCGCTGACGAGCCAGGGCTGGTTCATTTTGCCTGCGCCGCGCACGGGGTCGAGACTCAGCATATCGTCCGGCATTTCGGCGATATCGGGCGTGGCGCGACCAGGATCGAGAGCCTGCGCGTCGCGCTCCACATGCTGATCGACATGCTGCCGGCCGTGGCGGCTCGTCCGCCGCAGGCGGCCTGACGACGTGCCGGATTTGCAGGCGCCCGACGGCATTTCTGAAGAGCATGTGCGAGACCATGGCCGGGCGAGCCCGGTGCCGGTTCTTTGCCTAGCAGCTCTGCTCGGTCTTGGCCTCACCGGGTTTCTTGGCGGCCAGTCTCATGAGGTGCGTCTGACGCAAAGCGATGCCGCGAGCCTCAGCGTTCGAACGCCCCGCGTGCTGCGCAACGGCATGGTCTTCGAAACGATCGTCGAAGTGGTGCCGAAGCGTCCCGTCGCCGATCTCGTCATCGGCGTTTCCGCGCCGCTCTGGCGGGAAATGACCATCAACACCATGATCCCCACCGCAGAAGAAGAGAGCCACAAGGACGGCCATCACCGTTTCTCCTTCGGCTCGGCCGAGCCGGGAGAGACATTCCGCTTCAAGATCGACGGTCAGATCAATCCGCCCCTGTTCGCCGGCACAAGCGGCGAGATCGCGGCATATGACGGCGACCACAAACTTGCCGGCGTGCCGGTCTCGATCAGGGTACTGCCCTGATGGATATCATCCTGCGCGCCAGCGTGATGTTCTTCATCATGTATCTCCTGCTCCGGCTGCTGGGCAAACGGGAGCTGAGCCAGGTCACGCCGTTCGAGCTGGTCCTGCTGGTCGTGATGGGTGATCTCGTGCAACAGGGCATCACGCACAACGACCTCAGCATGACAGGCGCGGCACTCGCCATCTCCACCATCGCCTTCTGGGCATTGACGCTGAGCTGGATCACCTATCTCTCGCCGCGCGCCGAACGGTTGCTGGAAGGCGTGCCCCGCGTGCTGGTCAAGGACGGTGAACTGATCGTGGCGAACATGCGCCGTGACCGCATCACGCGCGTGGAAGCGGAGATCGAGATGCGGCTGGCCGGAATCTCCCGGATCGCTGAGGTCGCCTGTGCGATCCTCGAGTCCAATGGCAAGATGAGTTTCATCGCGAAGAAAGATGACGAGGCCGCCAGGCAGCAGGATGACGAGAAGATTACGTAGGATTGATTGTTGTTAATATCGCAGGCTTTTGGCCTTTTGCGAGTGGTTCGCAGGGAACATTGGGGCTCATCCACCCATTTCCGGGGCAGCACTCCACAGGAGGACTTCATGCCCAGCGAAACCTTCACCGACGCTATTGCGCTGCCCAAGGCTGATCACCGAAAGGTCGAGCAGCTGTTCGAGCAGTTCGAGAAAACCAGTTCGTCCGGCAAAAAGCAGAGCCTCGCCCATGAGATCTGCACCGAGTTGAAGATCCACACGCTGATCGAGGAAGAAATCTTCTATCCCGCTTTTCGGGGGAAGATCGAGAACGACACGCTCGACGAAGCCTATGTCGAGCATGACGGCGCCAAGGTGCTGGTGAACGACATCGAGGCCGGCAGCCCCGAGGACGATTTCTACGACGCGAAGGTCAAGGTGCTCTCCGAGGAGATCAAGCACCATGTCCATGAAGAGGAGATGCCATCGGAAGGCATGTTCTCCCAATGCCGCAAGACGGATGTCGACCTTGTCGCACTGCGTGACCAGATGCTGGCGCGCAAGGAAGAGCTGGTGGCGCAGGCGAAATCGGCCGGGTTGCCGCTAGCCAAGCCTACGGCCGTGCATCTGATTGCCGCCTGACATTCATAAGCTGCTGAAGGAGCCTCACGATGGCCGACGACCCCCGACCGCCTTATCCCGAGCAGCAGCAGCCGATGCCGGGGACGACCGGAGCGATGGACCCGCGTCCCGATCATGGCGAGGAAAGCTATATCGGATCGGGCCGGCTCGACGGCAAGCGCGCGATCATCACAGGCGGCGACAGCGGCATCGGACGGGCGGTGGCGATCGCCTACGCCCGCGAGGGCGCTGACATTCTCATCTCCTACCTCAACGAGGATGAGGATGCGCGTGACACGCAGAAGTGGGTCGAGGAGGCCGGTCGCAATGCCGTACTCATCGCCGGCGATATCAGCGAGGCCGCCCACTGCCGGGCGATCGTCGAGAGAGCGGTCGAAGAATTTGGCGGACTGGATATCCTCGTCAACAATGCCGCACATCAGGCAAGCTTCGCCGAGATCGGAGATATCTCCGACGAGGAATGGGAACTGACCTTCGCGGTCAACATGCACGCGATGTTCTATCTGGCCAAGGCAGCGGTACCTCACCTCGAGAACGGCGGCGTGATCATCAACACCACGTCGATCAACGCCGATCAGCCCAACGCTCATCTGCTCGCCTATGCAACAACCAAGGGCGCTATCCAGAATTTCACGATGGGGCTCGCGCAGATGTTGGCCGAAAAGAATATCCGGGTGAATTGCGTCGCCCCCGGCCCGGTATGGACGCCGCTCATCCCCGCGACCATGCCGCCAGAGGCAGTGAAGAATTTCGGTGACAACACGCCGATCGGCCGCGCCGCTCAGCCGCGCGAACTGGCGCCGCCCTATGTGATGCTCGCGACCGATGAAGCGAGCTATATGACCGGTGCGACAGTTCCGGTGACCGGTGGTCGGCCATTTATCTAGTGTTTGGCCCCAACATGTGATGATTTAGTTTTTGACGATAAGGACGTGAGGTTTTGGAAGTGCCGGTAAACGCCTGGGTCACAACAAAGGCTAGGTCAGGAAGCGCTGAAGGCGGCCTGCGCGGCCCACGGCCAGCCTGTCGTCCTGCCCCAGTTCCTCGATGCCGAGCCGCGAGATGATGTCCTGGAGCTTGCGATAATGGGCGATCGTCTTTCGCGTTGCTTGGGCCAGCGCATAATGGTCCTCTCCCACTACGATCGGATCGAGCAGCATGGACGACGATCCGAGAGGATCGACCGCCGGGTACATGCCTTCGGCCGCCATCGCGCGGGATAGAAGGACTTTGCTGTCGAGATGCGCGGAGATCGCGGTCACCGCCGGATCGGTGAAATCGTCCGCCGGGACATAGACGGCTTCGATCGCCGTGACCGAGGCTCCCTCGACCGATGCGATCCGCTCCTGGAGCGCAGCCACTTCGCTCGCCAGAGTGGGCTGATAGTCGACGCGCGATGGCATCCGGCCCAAGAGCCCGGACACCTCGCTGCCCGCCCGCACGAAGCGGAAGACTTTATCCATCAGCAGCAGCACGTTGCGCTTCTGCTCGAGCCGGAAATATTCGGCGATGGTGAGCGCAGTCAGTCCGACACGCCAACGTGCGCCAGGCGGTTCATTCATCTGACCGAAGACTAGCGCGGTCTTCGCGATGGCGCCCGATTGGCCCATGTCGGCGAGCAGCTCATGGCCTTCGCGCGAACGCTCGCCGATGCCGGCGAACACCGCCACGCCTTCGTAGCGCGCGACCATGGCGTCGATCAGTTCCATGACGAGCACGGTCTTGCCGACGCTGGCACTGCCGAACATCGCTGCCTTGCCGCCCTGCGCCAGCGGACTGAGCAGGTCGAGAACCTTGATACCCGTCTCGAACATGGCCGTGGCGGCGCTCTGCTGCTCGAGCGCGGGCGGGGGGCGGTGTATCGGCCGGCGGAGCACATCGGCTTGAAGAGCAGCGCCGCCATCGCCGACATTGCCGGTCGTGGTCAAGAGGCGTCCCAGAACTTCATCCCCAACGGGAACCATGATCGCGGCGCCGGTAGCCTCAACGGCGGCGCCGCGGTTGAGGGCGCTCGTCGTCTGCAGGGCAACGGTGCGCGCCGTGTGTTCATCGATATGGCTTTGCACCTCGGCAACCAGCGTTCCTGCCGAGCCTGCGTCGATATGCAGCGCATCGTTGACCGGCGGCAACTTACCCACGCCGAATTGCACATCGACCACCGGACCCCGGATGGCGACATATGCCCTTTCGGCAGAATGGGGGAGGGTGACACGGCACCAGGCTCCCTTCGCATGGCCGACAGCTATCGCCGTTTTCCGCGAGGTCGATATGCTTGTCTTTACGGAGGACTTTGGCGAGATGCCTGTGGTCCGAGGCGCGTCCAGCCCGTGGCCAGGCGGTCCGCTGAGTTACGTACATGTCCCGATGGCGAGCCGCGCCGATGCTTGCGACTTTACCATGCGCGGCCCCCATGGCGCCTCAAGCCCACACGAAACCGGAGAAGCCGACATGTCGCAACCCCTCGATACTATGCTCGCGCTGACGCAGGCGAATATGCGTCTGGCGCTGAAACTTGCCGAAACCTGGCGGGAAAGCGGCCAGACGATGATCGAGATCGGCGGGCGAGGAGCATCCGAGGTCGCCGAAGAGACCCGCGCTGCGATTTCGAAGAGAGCTGAAGGCGGCACGGTCGCCTTGCCAAACACCGGCCATTTGCAGGATTATCTCGGCGAGCTGGAATCGCTAAGGGTAGCAACAGCGGAGAAGGTGGAAGAAGCGGTCGCCGACTGGCGGAACAGCCTCTCATCGACGGTAAGCTCAAGCCTCGATGCCAAGGGCGCGACACCATTCGATACTCTTTTCAAGCCCTGGTTCACGTTGTTGCAAGGCAGTGCACAGGCCGAAAAGCCGGATGCAAACAAGGGCGGCAAATAAGGGGCTCCAGCCCCGCGGGCCGAACGGCGAACGTTCAGATCAAAGCTCCAGAGATTGTTCCGGTGCCATTCAAGCGCCGCTTAGCTGAAAAGGATCGAATTCGATGGCACAATGGTCTGACCCGAGGGCTAACCCCATGCCCCGCGCAGCAACCACATCCGTTGGCGACGCAGCATTCGATCGCGGGCTGCGATCCTATATGCTGTCTGTCTACAACACCATGGCGTCAGGCGTCCTGCTCACCGGAATCGTGGCGTTGTTGTTCGCCTCCGGTGGCGAGACCTCGCTTGCTGCGCAGCTCTTCACCCAGGGCGGCCCCCTGAAGTGGGTCGTAATACTCGCTCCGCTCGCCATTGTTATGGTCCTCAGTTTCCGCGTCAACACGCTTTCGCTCGGTGCAGCGAAGGGGCTCTACTGGGCTTTTGCTGTACTCATGGGCCTGTCTCTGTCGACGATATTCCTCGTCTATACGGGGACCTCGATCGCGCAGACCTTTTTTGCGACCGCAGCTGCGTTCGCCGGCCTCAGCCTCTTCGGCTACACGACGAAGAGGAATCTCTCGGCGATCGGCACGTTTCTCATCATGGGCGTCGTCGGTCTGCTGGTCGCGATGGTGATCAACCTGTTCCTGCAATCGAACGCCATGGCATTCGCCATCAGCGCGATCGGCGTGCTGCTGTTCGCGGGTCTCACCGCCCACGATACCCAGAAGATCAAGAGCATGTACTTTACGATCCAGGGTTCGGATATCCTCGGCAAGTCCGCCGTCATGGGTGCACTGACGCTCTATCTCGATTTCATCAACCTGTTCACCTTCCTGCTCCAGCTCACCGGCGACCGCCGTTAGGACGAATCCGCTGGGGAATGCGGGGGGACAAGGCGGCCAAAAAAGCGCCTGCCGCTTGGTGCGCTGGCAAGCGTTCCAATCAAAGCAGCGGGCTGATCAGGCGAGCCAGGTTCTCGGCTATTTTGCGGTGAAACGGACGGCTGGCCCAATCTTTTGCCAGCAGTTCGCGGCTTCCTGAAAAATAGCGCTCCTGCAGTGTGTTGAGGCGGCGGACCTGATCCGGAGCGTAGAGGATGAGATTGGCTTCCGCGTTGAGCGTGAAGGATCGGATATCGACGTTGCTGGACCCGATCGTCGCCAGATCGCCATCGACGCTGACGTGCTTCGCGTGCAGCAATCGATCTTCGTAGAGGAAGATGCGGACACCGCTACGCAGCATCTCCGCGTAGAATGATCGTTGCGCGAGGCCGACGAGCCGTTGATCCTGCACAAGGGACAGGACGAGACGAACATCGACGCCGCGCAGTACGGCCGACTGGATTGCCTCGATCAGGCCTTCGTCCGGGATGAAATAGGGCGTCGTCACGACCACCTGCTCGCGCGCCGCATAGAGGAGCGCCACGGTCAGGCGTTCACTTCCCGACACTGGATAATCGGGTCCGCTCGGCAGGAGCTGCAGCGATATGTCGCCTGCGCATATCGGTTTTGGAAAGAGCGCCGGGTCAGCGAATTGCTGCTCGGTCTCCAGATACCAGTCCGCCAGGAAGACCGATTGCAGTTGGGCGACGATCGGGCCTTCGACGCGTGCCATCAGTTCTTCGTTGCGGATGCCAGGGCGGAAATCCGCCGCGACGATGTTTTGCGACCCGATATAGCCGATTGCCCCATCGACGATGCAGAGCTTGCGATGGTTACGCAGGTCGGCGCGTGCCGGTCGCCAGCGAAGAGGCCTGACCGGCAGAACTTCGCGCGCCTCGACACCTTGCGCAAGCAAGGCGCGCAGGACGGAAGAGGCCCAGGGCCGGGAGCCAAGCGCGTCAATCATGACCCGGCACCGCACGCCGCGCCGGGTCGCACGGCCAAGACATTCGATCACGTGCATTCCCACGGCATCGTCGGCGAATATGTAGGAGAGGAGGTGGACATGGTCGTGCGCTGCATCGATGTCGCGACACAGACGATCTATCACGCCCTGGTAGTCGTCGAGCAGATCCAGGGCATTGCCGCCGACCGCGGGCAACTGGCCGAGGTTCCGGACGAGCTTCTCGATCGGTGCACGTTCATGCTCGAGGCATGGCGCGAAGACCCTCGTCGCGGCTGCGATAACGGCGTCTGCCTGGCCTGATCGCGGCATTCCCGCGAACCGCTGTTGCCGCCATTTAGGGAAGCGCGGCCGACCCACGAGGAAGTACAGGATAATTCCCGGGATCGGCAGAAAGAAGAGCAGCAGCAACCAGCTGCGCGCCGCCTCCGGGGATCTTCGGAACGGGACGGCAATGACCATCGCGAGGCGGATGATCCATTCCGTCGAAAGATAGAAAAGGCCCCAATGATTCTCTAGATACGCCATGCGGCCATGGTCACCGCTATGGCGGTCGCCAGCAAGTGCCGGCCTATCTCGAGAGCAGGAGCGGGATGCGCACGTCCTGCAGCAGATGCCTGGTCACGCCGCCCAGGAAGATATCCCGGACGCGTGAATGCGCGAATGCGCCGATCGCGAGGAGGTCAGCACCGGACGCACTCGTGAATTCCTCAAGTGCGTCCGAGACAGTCCGACCCACAGAGCTTTGTTGATGCACCTCTACCTCGAAACCGTGTCGCGCGAGATGACGCGCGATATCGGTGCCGGGTGAGGGGCCATGCCCTGTCTCGCTGGGTTGGGCGTCGACCGCGACGATATCGATATGCGCGCCAGGGTCGAGTACCGGCAGCAGATCCTTTGCGGCGCGGCGGGCTTCTGGCGATGCGTCCCAGCCCAGAACCGCATGGCGAACCCGCTCGAGATGGCTGTCATCCGGAAGGATGAGAATCGGGCCCGTAGACGACATCAACGCGGCCTCGACGCTGCGGCGTCGAAGTTTGGGGTTTTCGAAGGTCGACGGTCCGCCGACCAGCAGCATGTCGGCATAGCGACCTTCGACGCTCGCCGCGCCGTTTAGGTAGGCCGGCGCGTCGGTCACCGCGCGCACTTCGACGGCGATCGGGGCATGCTCGATCAGTGCCTTGACCGCGGCGATCCTGCGCGACTGTTCGGCTTCGATTTCTTCGAATACGCCGGAATAGGCTTCATAGGGCGGCAGGATCGCAGGATCCCAGAAAATATCGGTCAGCAAGGTGATCGCGAAATGGGCGTCCTGCGCTTTGGCGAACCCGATCGCGCGCTGCACGAATGCTGCGCTCTTGTCGCCGTTGTCCACGATTGCGACGATATCCTTGAGCATCGATCACCTCCTGCCTGTGCGGGCAACCTAAAAGGCCGGTAGTCGCGACACACTTGGGGAATCCCCGTAGTTTTCTGCCGAGCTTCCAATGCCGCTGGCGGGGGCTTTGCGGCGGTGTGCCGTCTCGCGCGCCTCTATACGCCTCACGCAGGTCTCCATCTGGCGGGGAGGGGGTGACGCGGCCCAGGGACCGCTTAGGGCGCGCCACACGGCCCTTACTCCATAGCGAGCAATGACCCTCACTCCTGACAAGAGCCCCCCTTCAGAGCGCTTGTCAGGAGACCATTTTCGCCCTGCCGCCGAGCCACGGTCTCGATGGCATTCAGAAGGGCAGACGCACATCGATCAGCAGAAGCGGAAGCATCATCAACGCGGCCGCCGTGCTGAGAAGGAGCGGGCGTGCCGCAGGAAGGCCGCGACGCCACCCCGCAATCCCGATGGCGATACCGGCCTTCAAGACCGTATTGAGGAGAACCGGCGCCGCGAGGATCAGCCCAGCCGTGACCGGCGCAAGACTGGAGGGCGGCAGCCCTCCCATGGTGATGATGGCGGAATCGACGTCCACCATGCCGGAAATGGCGAGCACCGTCGCCAACCCGGCATCGCCGAAATGGGCGAGGACCCAGCGTGCGATGAGGGAAAGGAACATCACCAGGGCCACGAGGATCAGCGCTGGCCCAAGTTCGAATGGATTTCGAAGTGCGATCTGTTTCTCGCCGGCGCGTTGCTGGCCGGCCACCTTGCGCAGCGACCACCAGGTGGCAATGAGGCTGATCAATGCCGCAGGTCCGATGATCAAGGTGAGTGAGCTCAGGGCAAAGGGCGCGAGCACTGACACCATCAGCAGAACACGCAGGAACATCACCGCCGAAGAGGCCGCGATTCCTGCAATCAACGTACCGGGCGCTTCATCGTCGACGCGAAGACGGGTTGCAAGCGAGGCCGTGACCGCCGTCGACGACACCATCGCGCCGGCAGCGGCTGTCGCGATGGTGCCTCGCGATGGCCCGAACCTCTTCGAAGCAACATAGCCGACGAAGGACAGGCCGGAGACAAGAACCACCATCGTCCAGAGCTGGTGCGGGTTCCACGCTTCATAGGGGCCCATCGCGCGGTCGGGGAGAAGGGGCAGGATCGCAAGCGCGATCAATGCAAAACGCGCTATGGCCTGAACTTCGATTTCGCTGAGGCGGCCGAGCCATCCATGCAACTGACGCCGAAGCGACAAGACCAGCGTCACGACGGCAGCTGTGACGCTGGCAATGACCGGTTGGCCGATCGTCGCGAGCAGCCCTATGCAAAGCGTGAGCAGCATGACGATGGCCATCGTTGCGCTGACGTTGGGGGCATTTGCGAGAGACTGCCGATATCCGACTACCACCAGCGCAGCCACTGCTGCAACCAATATGGCCGCCAGAGAGATATGAACCGTCGAGCCGATCAGTCCCGCCAGGCCTCCCGCGAGAGCGATCAGCCCAAAGGTGCGAATTCCGGCAATGCGGGAACCTGCCTCCGCTTCACGATAGGCCCATCCGCGCTCGACACCGATCAGCAGGCCAAGCGCGAGCGCGAGGCCGAGATGTTCGAGTTGCAAGATCGCGGCCGTGGACTGAGCTGTCATGTGATCGGCCGTGCAGGACGCGAGAACGCTAGTGATCGAGTGCGACCGCGCTGCGTGCGGGTCATATGATGTGAGCGCACCGGTTGGGTAACACATGCGAAGCTGTCACTCTCGATTGATCTGCCCCCACCGAGTGGACCGATTGGTTTGTTAGTGGATTAAGCCCATCGCCGCCATATTCGGACGGAGGTGGAGCGAAGCGGAACCGGAGGCCGGATATGGCGGTGTCGCCGTTTCCGGTG